>JBGTMK010000798.1:0-2997 GCA_041743605.1 Nostoc sp. | reverse complement strand
CTGATTGGTTCAGATCCTATTGAAAAGAACTTTTGGTGAATGCAATTAATTTGATTATTTTGTTGCGTTATTAAGATGTCATCCAGGTTGGAAATACTCTGTTACTTCTTCGGGGAGTAATGGAGTGGGATTACAGTTGTTTGCTTTTGCGTATTCAAATATTTGAATACGCAAAAGCTTAAAGACTAGTCTAATTTAACACCTGGATGACCATTCTCAACAACAAAGGAAGCAAAGGTGTATACAGGCGCATCTGGACGACTTACAGTTGTAACAATACGCAGGTCAGTCTGCCAACGCTCATAGTTAAGGTTGACTCGGAAGTAGCCTCGGCGATCGCCATCAAAGAACTTAATATGGGGGTTTTCTGGAATCTTCGGGCCATAGTAGGGGCCGTAGACATTGGCATCACCATTGCTAGTAATCGAAGGAGTCACAAACTCTGTAGCCACTGTTGGAGAGTTAGAAGCCTTAAAGTCCAGCTTCAGATCATTGACAAATGTAGAGTGCCAATCCCCAGTAATCACCACTGGGTTAGAAATCCGGCGGCTGGCAATGTGATTTAAAACACGATTACGTGCAAGCGGATATCCATCCCACGAGTCGTTCCAAAAGATTTCGCCTGGTCCGATTTTATGATCTAGCTCTGCCATCAGCACCTGTTGGGCAAGTATGTTCCAACGTGCTTGAGAACGATCAAGACCATCCAGCAGCCAGCGCTCCTGTTGAGTACCGAGCATGGTTTTAAATGGATCTAGCGCTGCTGGGCAACGGGGTGTTTCACCGTCACCGCATGGCTGATCACTCCGGTACTGGCGGCTATCAAGTACGCTAAATTCCGCCAGATTACCAAAAGTCAGCCGACGGTAAATCAGCATATCTGACCCTTGTGGTCGGGAAAATTCCCGCAGTGGCTGATGCTCATAATAAGCCTGATAAGCAGCAGCACGCCTTTTGAGAAACTGTTCGACCGGATCGTTGTTTTCCGAAATGTCATCGGTATAGTCATTTTCAACTTCGTGGTCGTCCCAGGTGACTGTAAAAGGAAATAAGGCGTGGGCTTTTTGTAAATCTGGGTCAGTTTTATATAGAGCATATCGAAGGCGGTATTGCTCCAGCGTATTCGTTTCTTTTCTAAACTCTTCAGGTAAAGTAACGTCGCGTACACCACCTGTAGCAGGAATGCCGTATTCGTAAATATAGTCACCTAAGTGAAAAACCAAATCTAAATCTTCTTCAGCTAGGTGACGATAAGCAGAATAGAAACCATCCTCCCATTTTTGGCAAGTAACAAACGCAAAGTTGAGCTGATTCAACCTAGTGCCAATCGCTGGAGCAGTACGGGTACGACCAATCGGACTATCTTCATTACCCACTTTAAACTGATACCAATACCAACGATTAGGCTCTAAACCACGTACATTTACATGAACAGAATGTGCTAATTCGGGGGTTGCCAATGCCACGCCCCGTAGTACAACTTGTCTCATGTTTTCATCCAAAGCAACTTGCCACCGTACTGGTACATTCACCTGCGGCATACCGCCACCATTTAAGGGATCTGGAGCCAGCCGCGTCCATAGCACTACACTATCTGGTAAAGGATCGCCAGAAGCAACACCAAGGCTGAAGGGATAAGCAGAGAATCTTGACAGTGCAACAACCTTATGAGTCCAAAGACTAGCAATAGCGCTTGCGGTCAATGTGCCGGCACCGAGCAGAAAGCGTCGCCGCTTTGCTGTAGTGGATAGCAAGCCCTGGAAATTTATATGCTCCATAAAAGTCCTTGTTGAGATTTCTACAATAAAAGGGAATAAAAAAGCGAGATAATAACTAGATAGTTATTAACAAGATTAATTACCAAATCGGGTTTAATTAGGGCTTAAGAAGTTATTAATATTGCAATAATTTATTCACAATCTACAATCAGCCAGTGAACAAGTGGATGAGTGCAAGCAGCCACAGTTATGCTTTTTTAATCAGAGATGGGAATGCCTACTATTTCTTGCATTTTTGCCATTTATAAAATTGGGGACTAACGCCGTTTACGTGGCAAGTGATACCTGCGGTGGGCTATGACAAAGCAGTTATCAACTACTTCCAAAATCTACGTTGTAATTGACTCTGAAAAAATATTGTTGAACTAAAGGGGTGGAATAATAGCTAAACCACCTTCTAATCGCAAAAAAGCCACCTCTATCGCATCCAGTAATTCAGAAGCACCCCCTAACACTGTAAGTGAAGATATCTCTCTTCAAGAAAACCCAGCATCAGTAACCATTGAAGTAACTGCTGTTGAAATTCCAGCACTGACCGAGCAGGAAATTAGCGATCGCATCAGTCGGGTGTATTCGAGTGGGCTGGAGGAGTCGGTGCAGAAGTTTCTGGAGTCGTTGGGGAAGCCCAAGCGTGCTTATTTGACGGTGTTGGAAGAAAAAGTGTTGAGTCTTTTAGAGTCGGAATTACACAATAAGGAAAGCTGGGAATAAGGCAGGAATTTATGCCAGCGATTAAGTCATCGTCAATGAAGTTTGCTGTTCAAGCCGAGTTTGTAAATCTACAATCAGGTTCTCTCCACTGCGTCGCGCTGACCATAAACCAGAATACTGCAAACCTATATTCCACTCTCCTTGCATATAATCTTCATTTTCTGAAACTATGCCTGTATATCTAACTGGTACAGGTGAGGTAATTAAATAACGTTTAGTAAAATTGACAGTGCGCCCAATTACCTCGCCATTGACCTGAGCTTCTCCTAAATAGTTGTCATCTAAAATGGAACCACTAAAAGTATTTCCACTCTGAACAAAGGTTGCTTCAAAGCGACTAGGGATGTCATCTTGCCAATAAGTTCCTAACCAATTACCGCTCAGGTCTGCCATATTGTTTCCTAGTAAAGATGTCTATGCGCTCACCCGAATTGAAGTAATTGACGCAGCAGGTAGTTTACTCACTATTGTTAAGCTGAAACCGTCAACCGCCCAATTGTATCGATAT
>JBGTMK010000797.1:0-6209 GCA_041743605.1 Nostoc sp. | reverse complement strand
ACAACTTATTGAACGCGTTGGCAATGTCCAAGGTCAAGGAGCCACCTTGCACCAACTGGCAGGTATATACGCCGACAAAGGAGAAATGGAGCAAGCGATCGCACTTTTGAATCAGTCTTTGGAAATAACTGAACGCATTGGCAATGTCCAAGACAAAGCGGCGACGTTGCACCAACTGGCAAGTATCTACGCCAATAAAGGGGATGTGGACAAAGCGATCGCACTCTACAATCAAGTCCTTGAAATTGATGAACGCACTGGAAATGTCCAAGGCAAAGCGGCGACGTTGCACTGTCTGGCAGGAATCTACGCCGACAAAGGGGATGTGGATGAAGCGATCGCACTCTACAATCAATCTTTGGAAATAACTGAACGCATTGGTGATGTCCAAGGTAAAGCGGCGACGTTGCACCAACTGGCAGGTATCTACGCCAAGAAAGGGGATGTGGATGAAGCGATCGCACTTTTCAATCAGTCTTTGGAAATAGAAGAACGCATTGGTAATGTCCAAGGCAAAGCAATAACTCTGTGGTGTTTAGGAAATTTAGCAGAACAGCAAGGTGAATACACTAAAGCGATATCCTATTTGCAACCAGCTTTAGAGATTTTGCAGCGATTGAAGTCACCGGATGCTGAAAGTGTGAGTGCAAGTCTTGATAGGGTAATGGGTAATTCGTAATTCGTAATTCGTAATTACAGGACGGAAAGATTTTTTGTCTCACGCAAAGGCGCAAAGAAGAACGCGAGAGTGTTTTCTAAATAAATGAAAATTGCTGTATGAGTCTTTAATACTCGTGGACGAGTCTTTTATACTCGTGAATGAGTGTTTGATACTCGTGAATGAGTCTTTGAACTCCGTTAATGAACCTCGGAGCTTCATTTGTGAACCTCGCAATGTTGTTCGGTTAAGGCAAAAGACGCGATGAATCGCCGTCTCTACAATAATCATTCCTTTGTAGAGACGGCGATTTATCGCGTCTTCGTGATTATGGGATTTATTTCATTAATAGATTTTGATAGCAATTCAGGTGAGAGAATCAGGATCTATGCCGAGCGATCGCAACCGTTCTGCTAATAATTGGACGCGTCGTAGTGCTTCCTGTGTTTCTTGTTGAGCTTGCTTGGCCTGTTCTTGTGGGGTAAAAAGCCTTTGCCCTTGCCGATCATACCAATACAACCATTCGCGGGGAATGCCTAGATAAGTTCCCCGTTCCATGCCAATTCCCAAGCCAATCTCTGGCAACCAAACGGGATTACCATCATGTAATTCATAAGTATTATTAACTAATTTGTATACTTCCAAACGTGGCTTTCGACGACGAAATGGGTTGTAAACTACATAATACAAAAACCCTAATCTTGCATACTCTGCTTTTTTGGTCGAATACTCACCGCGATATGTCTGAGATACTACTTCCAGCGATAATATCGGTAGTTTCTTCTCTTCCCAAAGCACATAACTGGGACGAAGGTTTTCATCATAAAATCGCTCTACCCCCAAACTCAAAAATCCATCTGGCACGATTGGCGGTAAATCTGGGTCATAATAAATCCCCATATCTATACCAAAAAACCAATCCATTCTTTCTGGCCATGCCATTGCGAGTATTGCTTTGAGTAAACCGGGAATTAAATCTTGTAATTCATTATCCACTGGCGTATCGTCAGAGTCTGGCAGTTCCTCAGATGAGGGCAAGCAAGCTAATGGATTGTACTCTAACATGATGGGTTTACTGTTTAGCTGAATAATTTGATCATCAATGTAGTACACAGCAGCCGAAATCAAGCTATGGCAATCCCATTTTATTTACAAACACTCAGAGGCACAGATCCCCGGCTTCTTCAACAAGTCGGAGATATTTTTATTCGTAACTCCTACAAGGATTGCTATACAATTCTAAATCCTTTAAAAACTTACAATATGATAATTTTTTATTGCAGCGTCACGGTTAGTATGTGCTAATTACAACTTAATTCAGATATTCTACTTAAGAAGCAAAGCATTATACATCATAAAAATTTGTTGCAATTTCTCTAACTGATAGCTAGCGTAAAGTGGACAATTTGACAATCTTTAATACTCAAACTACTTGGCGTATAGTCATAATCTGTCCGCACGCAAGAAGAACGCAAGACACTTAATATATGGTTCAGAATCTCGAAAGAACACGCCAGAGTGCAAGGTTTCCAGAAACAGCACCGGCTGCAAATCCCGTATTTTTTAGAACCTATAGCCGCCGTACAAAGGCCGGACTAAGGGAAACATGGGATGAGGTATGCGATCGCACTCTACAAGGCTTAGTGGAGTTGGGAAAGCTAACTCAAGAAGAAGCTGCCACACTGGATAAGATGCAGCGCAACTTGAAAGCTATGCCTAGTGGACGCTGGCTATGGGTTGGTGGTACAGACTGGATAACCAAGCCCAAGAACTTTTCCGGGGCATATAATTGCACCTCTACCAATCTCGAAGACTGGAGTGCCTTCGGCTTAATGATGGATTTGGCAATGATGGGTTGTGGTACTGGAGCCGTCCTAGAACCACAATTTATTAACCAGTTGCCTCAGATTCGTAATCAACTGAATGTGACTGTCCAAGGTGAAATTGGCAGCACTCCTGTTCAAAAGCGGCGTGAATATACAGAAACTCATATAGAAGGCAATAACGTCACTATTCACGTTGGAGATAGCCGTGAAGGTTGGGTTGAATCATATCAAGCTTTATTAGAACTCTCCACTGATGAACAATTTTCAGCAGAAGTTGAAGTATTAGTTGATATCAGCGATGTCCGCAAAGCAGGAGAAACTCTCAACGGCTTTGGAGGAGTTGCAAATCCGGTGAAATTGCCCGGACTTTATCAGCGTTGTGCATCTATTCTGAATAAAGCTTTAGGACGACAATTAAATTCAGTTGAATGCTGTCTGTTAATTGATCAAGCTGCTGTAACAATTGTTGCAGGCAACATCCGAAGAAGCGCGGGGATGCGTCAGTTTGATTCTGGCGATCACCTAGCAGCCACCGCCAAAGATAACTTATGGCAGCAAGATGAAAATGGCAACTGGCGAATCGATCCAGAGCGCGATGCTCTAAGAATGGCAAACCATACCAGAGTTTTTCACCGCAAGCCGACCTTAGAAGAATGTGTTGGTGCTGTCCGCAAACAATATTACAGCGGAGAGGGAGCGATTCAATGGGCTGGTGAAGCCGTAGCGCGATCGAATATTGATTTGCTACCAACACAAGCTTTGAAAGTTAATTTTTTGCAAGCTTATGAACAAGGAACAGCAAAAGAGTGGTTAAAAGAACGTGATCCAAATCTTGATGCTAATGAGCTAGAACATCGTTTAGCTCGTTACGCTTTAAATCCGTGTGGTAAGTGATTTTGCCTCACGTTAAAAACCTCGCAAAAACGGGGAAAGCTGAGATGCTAATCCCGTGGTAATCAAAGGAATTAAAAAGTCTTTGACACCGTACAGCGTAGAGAGTGAAACTAGATTACATCGAAAATTGGTGTCTAGAATATAATCTTTCCAAGAGTGCGGGGGTGGATGTGAAAAACACTTTTATTATCTGATATCACATCTGCAAAAGGTACGCGGAGCTACTGCAAATAATTAAGCAGTAGAACTAGGGGATAAAAAGCCTCTAGGGTAACAAATCTGGAAATCATCGGTAGTAACTTCCACTGCAATTTGTCAGAGGTTCACCTCAATCAAATCGATCCACGTAACTACAAAGAACAAGAGGAGGCTTTCACCGCAGGGGCGTTATCTGTAGCAGCACTTTTAAATCATAAATTCCTGGAACCACGCTATCAATACAGCCGTGAATTAGACCCGATTGTAGGAGTTTCTTTTACAGGTTTATTTGATTTCTTTGTCCATGCTTTTGGTGTTGATTGGCTGCGCTGGTGGGAAGCAGGAAGACCTGCAACTCCACAAGGATTAGCTTTCAAGCGTGAGGAAGAGAAATATCTAAGTTCCTGGAGAGATATTGTACATCGGGTGGTTTGGGATTATTGCGATCGCCACAATCTCAAGCGTCCAAATCGTTGCACTACAGTCCAACCCAGTGGTACTAAGGCTTTATTAACTAATGCTAGTTCAGGATGGCATCCCCCGAAAGCCCAAAGATTTATTCGCCGGATTACTTTCGGAAAAAATGACCCAGTAGCCTTGGCTTGTATTGACTATGGTTACAACGTCATTCCTTCTCAATCAGACAAAGATGAACAGGGCAATTTGCTTAACGATCCCTTTGATCCACGGGTGAGTGAATGGCTGGTGGAAATCCCTGTTTCTGTAACTTGGGCTGATTTACCTGGGGCTGATGAAATTGATGTTTCTAAGTTTTCAGTCTTAGCCCAATTTGATTTTGTCCTTCAGGTTCAACGTTGGTACGTGACTCACAACACATCAGCGACTTTGGAACTCCGCTCTGATGAAATCGAACCTTTGGGACAGCGCATTTACGAAACCATCCAGAATGATGAGGGATATATTTCAGCGGCTCTCTTAGCCCGTTTTGACGATTTGCAATCATTCCCCCGTTTGCCCTTTGAACCAATAGACAAATCCACCTACAATCGCTTAACTCAAGAAGTGAAAGCGCGGCGTAAAACAGATGACTTCTGTGCAGTCCTAAGCCGCTATGATTTAGGCGAAATGTCAGAGGCCGGCCCTAGTGGTTGTGATTCTGATAAGTGTATGTTTCCCGATCAGCAACCAAGCTCATAAGGTTAAATGACTGGGGACTGGGGAAGAAGCAAGGGGGCAGGGAGCAGGGGGAGACAAGAAGAATAACCGATGCCCAATCCCCAATCCCCAATCCCTTAACACGTTACGATCAATTAAGAAGTAATAATTTTTTACGGCAGTGCCAGGAGTCTTTTAATGTTCATTAATGAATTGTCACCTATATTCAGAGAATTTACTCAGCATCCAGTCTCATTTGTGGGTGGGTTATTCTCTGGTGTGCTTCGCCTTAACCTTGCCGATGATCCTGTTAAAAGCTGGCTGGATAAACAGATTCGCTCAAATAGTTACACCAGCAACACAACGGACGCGCATAACGGCAAAGCCACTGGCCCTCAGCAGATTTCGATTGACTAAAAACTCCCAGAATACATAGTTGAATTTTCTAGCAAACACGAAGTCAGTGCTGCCGACGGCAGCGCTGACTCCTACTTTCTATAGCCGTAGTCACACAGGTTAAGACAGTGTTGATTGCTCAAAGCTTTGAAAAAACTGGGTTTTTACTCAGCACTAGCTCAACACTTTGCTATACAATAATTTTATTCTTTGGAAGTCCCTTAATCTTTGATTGGCACTCTGAGCATGAGTGCGCCCACAAAGTTAGACGTAGGGCCGGCAGGGTAATTTATGTGGCAAAGCGCACACTCCGCTCTAAAGTTGCTGAGGGGGACTGAGCGTCGATAGTACCATTTTCTATCCACGCGCTGGACAGACGTGTATGCCTGTCCCGCCAGTGCCAGCGCGTTTGCCTGACGCTCGAAGTTGTCGCTAGGGCGATCGCTTTGTCGAAGCGGGCCAACGGTGCCGACTAACCGCATATCCTTGTTCTGATCATTAAATATCAGCGAGATGGAATGCTTACCCTGCTCCACGTTATCCACTGTGGTTTCGTCGAACTCCTGCGTCAGCGCTGCGAACAACGTGTTGAGCATGAGATCGCTCGTCTCTTGGGCAAACTCAATCTTCGGAGTTGGGGGTGGATAGTCAAAACCACGAGCAATTGATGTGAAGCCGAATCCAATGACGAAGATCAGCACAAAAATTCCATAGCTGACTAGCTTTTTCAGACCCATTCTCTTATTCCTTTGGTTTTATATGGTTCCTGACTCATACCAATCCTGTGTGAAGATACACATAATTAAGACCCAGATGTAGTCTTCCCTTGATCACGGAAAACGGCGTAGCCGGGGGATAAATATATACAACTTCACAAAGAAACGATATCAGCAACTCCGCATGACGGATTGAACCTTTACCGAAGAAAAGTAAAGAGCAGAAGGCAGAAGAGAAGAATTTATTTTCTACCTGCCAAAGAAGTATGTTCACGTAGCATTTTGTAGAATCTTATCATATTGATCAGGGAAAATACTAGTACAAGACTACGTAAATCTAAGTACCATCTCAATTAATAAGACAAGTAGACCTCCATCCACATCGTCTGGGACGCTGACGCCGGC
>JBGTMK010000796.1:0-4116 GCA_041743605.1 Nostoc sp. | reverse complement strand
AGGACGATGGTAGTACGAAAAACTTCTGGTAAATCCGCGATCGCTTCCCGCAATTGCTCGTAAAATTCTCTAGTTGTCAGTTCTTCTTCAGGCCCTGGGGTATCACCAGCGATTTCCCAATCCATCTCGCCGTCCTCTAAGGAGCGGGGAGCATCGAGCGACAAAGGACTCATAACCCGCTTGCGTTTCCGTAACTCGTCGTAAAACAAGTTGGTGGCAATGCGGCTTAACCAGCCCCGAAATTTAGCAGGTTCTTGTAATCGGTTAATATTCCGATACACTCGAATCCAAACTTCTTGAGCCAAATCGGCTCTGTCAGCCCAATCTGGAGCCAGATGGTAGAGAACTCGATCAACTTGACTTTGATAGCGGCGTAATAATTCTGCAAACGCAACACGATCTGGTCGCAGTCCCGCTTGACAGCGCAAAATTAAATCGTGGTTAGGGAGTTTGTCAACTTGCACTGATGCTTCTGGATACTTTGCATCAACCGTTGACCAGGATACAGTAATTGACTGACTCATAGTTCTTACTGGCTTTAAATCATCCCTATCTATTAGACCTGCTAATGAGTCATAAGTTCCATGCTAAGGTGACGGATTTATTACTGGAACACTGAGGCATACAATTTTGGATACATTTATAGCAATAAGGAAGGCCACTTTTTCCTTATACTGCTCACATAGTTGCCCAATACTCATCAACTAACAAAGGCACTACAATATGCACATTTTAGTACTTTTAGCAACTGGGTATATACGCTTGATAAAAATAATTAAATCTGGTTATAAGGATAAAGATCAAAATTTTGTAATTCTAACTTCTTGATACCTTTAAAATTCAGATAATAATTTTTGGAAATTGGCTTGCTGTGGTTGCTAAGATAGTGATTTATTTTTTTGATTTTGTTACCAGAATAGTTGCTGATTTTTCTGGTTGTGGCCCGTAGGCAGCACTAGAGTTAGGTTGCTCTGGTACGCGAACTTGAAAAAAGAAGTTGAGGGAAAATGTAATTGTGACTGCTAGCAATAGTTTTTCAAACATGGTTTTTCTTCCACCTACACCATTAATGATTGATTGCTACATTTCAAGAGTTCCACCAGAAAGTCCAAGTATTGGCTTACAATCCCCAGAAATTTTGAGTAATCAGGTTTCTCACTTGAAATTTTGCCGCTGGGACAACTCGCATAGTCTTAGTTTGCCCAGAGGTGTTGGCAGATTTATAGCAAAAATGATAAGTATTGATAAATTTTTGATAATAGGATGATGAACACATCCAATTGCTCGGCTGGATATGTCAGGGATAAACAATAGGCGATGGCAATGCTAAGAAATGAATCTGTAGGGCGGATGGTAATGTTGCTCTGTTGTGGCACAGCATTTCTATCTCTAGGTGTCCATTGGCGCATTACTACGGCGGAACGGCAGTTTGAGAAGACTGCATCTACTTCGATGCGGCGAGATTCTACCCTAAGCAATCCCAAGGGAAGCCGCCCAGAGGGAGTCTACAAGAATCTTTCTCAAGTGAGTTTAGGGGAAATTGCTATGGGCGCATCTTCTATGCCACCTGGTGAAGTGACCCAAGGCTCAACTGCCCAGAAGAGGGAATTTACACCAAAGCCCTCTGCTCTTAAACCTCAAACTAAGTCAAAAACAATTAAGAAGAATGTAGCGAAAGCAACGACTGGGAAGGCTTCTACACTCAGGTATTCTGGTGGTAAGTCTCAAACTAAGTCGAAAATAATTAAGAAACCTGTAGCGAAAGTAACTAATCAAAAGGCATCTACACTTAAGCCTTCTACTATTAAGCCTCAAACTCAGCCTCAAACCATTAAGAAGAATATCGCTAAAGCAACCGACCTACCAACTAAGACGCAGTTGGTAGCACAAGCAGAAAGACAAAATCCAGTTGCGGATAGCTGGCCAAAAGCTCTATGGTCTAAGGCTTCGGCCCAACAAGTCGCATCTAATAGGCTGGCAGATGCCAAGACGCAAGTGGTAGTTGATTTAAGCGATCGCCGCACTTATGTATACGCAGGAGATGAGGTGATAGCAAGCTACCCAATTGCTATAGGTAAGAAAGGTTGGGAAACGCCCACAGGTTCTTTCCAGATAATCCACATGCGACACTATCCAATCTGGCGTCACCCAATTACGGGCAAAGTCTTTGAAGCTGGTACGGATAGCCCTTTGGGAGACAGATGGATTGGTTTTTGGACAGATGGACGGAATGAAATTGGCTTTCATGGGACGCCGGAAATTGACCTGGTAGGAACGGCTGTATCCCATGGCTGCTTAAGGATGCGTAATTCTGATGTCCGATTGTTGTATGACCAAGTGAGTTTAGGTACCGCAGTGGTAGTACGTGATTAATTTATTAAGAGTCATTTGTCATTCGTCATTTGTCATTTGTCATTTGTCTAAAACAAATGACTGAATGGAACTAAGAAAAACCGAAAGGTTTGTGTAACCTCGTTCAAGAAAGAGGAGGCGGAGCCTCGCTGAATGGTTTCCCAGCCTCCAGGCTGGGAACTAGGAAACACAAAACTTTGTACTTATCTTATTGGCAATGACCAATGACCAATGACTCTTAAAATTATAATTTTTGCTCAAAATTAGGTGCGTATGTCTGGAGTAAAGCACTAACTTGGCGTACAACCTCATTGCCAGTGTTTTTGCCCAAGGCTTGCCGTTCTGGGAAGAAATTGGGTCGATCTAGGTAACGGTTGATCGCCTCACTTACTTGCTGAGAAATTAAGTCTTGCAGTTGTGCCTGAGCCGTTTGGCGCTGAAAGTTAGCACCCTCTTCTGTAGTAGCATACAGAGGTGGTAGGCGATTGAGAGCGTAAGCGGCAATATCCCCGACATCCAGAGAACTTTCGCTGGTAGCTTCAATTTCTGCGACTCGTGCGATCGCTTCCGTCAGTACCAATTCTTCCATAACGTTAATGAATTGTTTGCGAGGTACCGCCACTACCTCACCAGTCAATAGCGATCCCATCAGTCGATCCAGCGCCATGTACTCTTCAATCGAGAGTTCCGACGCATTATCACAGATTCGCCCGACTTCTGCTTCCATTGCTGGCGTGAGATAACCATCCTGGAGAGCTTGTTCTACAATTTTTTCGATACTCATAACGCTTATCATCATTTATGTTAGCCAAGCAAGGTAGGGACGGTATCAATCCAATTTGTTTTGCCTAATTCTCAGCAAAAAATACACAAATTATGCACAGAAGTGATAAACTCCGCCTCTACTAGTTAAAGACCTTAGTTCGCCAAGGTGTTGGATCAACAGATTGTCCGTTGACATACAAACCCCAGTGTAAATGCGGCCCCGTAGAAGCACCTGTTGAACCTACTGCGCCAATTAATTGACCAGCTTTCACCAAATCACCTTCTTTAACGTTAATACGACTAAGGTGCATCAAAATACTGGTTACTCCTTGACCGTGGTCAATGCCAACTACGTTACCATGAACCCGAAACCCTTGGGATACCCTACCTACCAAAGCAACTCGCCCAGCGGCTGGGGCAATTACGGATGAACCGGCAGCACCAGCGTAGTCAAGACCACGATGATAGTAGTCATTTGCAAATGTACCATTATAGTATCGACGTACACCATAGGTTGTACTCATTCGCCCTGCATTTGGCTTCAGGAATATTCCATTCCAATACTTTTCTGGTGTTTGTAGTGCCTTAAAAGCTGCCACACGCTGAAGTTCATGCTCTGTAGCCTTCACTCCGGCTTTGCCAGGTGGCAAAGTAATGCGTTGTACGGGGAACTTGCGATCAAGCACATTCACTGCTAAGTTTTGTACCTGACCATCCCCTGTAACCCGAAATATTCTAGTTCCAGCTTTTTCTAATGGAGTTGTGGGAACAAAAGCCCGATACTGATTGGGTGCGATTTCAAAGGCTGGGTATGTATTATTACCACTAGCTACTGTTGGATTTGTACCATTTCCTGGATTATCTAGATTGATTTCCACTGAGAGTGTATCCCCTAATTTAGGATTAGTTGGAGTCACTTTTACTTCTAAAGCATCTACAGGCAATGCCAAGGTGAGAGGGAAAACAGCAAATATTCCCTTTAACACACTTACTGCACGG
>JBGTMK010000795.1:0-8917 GCA_041743605.1 Nostoc sp. | reverse complement strand
GCAGTCCGAAATCATTCGTGAGAATTGGAGATAGTTATAATCTCCCTGGTAATCACTCTTGGTAAGGGGGGTGAATTTTCTTACCAATCATTCAGGATTCTTGTATGGCTTTTACATCTATCTAAAAGTTGATTTATTTTTTTAAGAAATTATGCATTAATCAATAAGCTAATTTTTCCAAAGTTCTTATTGTAAAAGCATGAATTCTGTCTGCAATGTAACAATAACCACTAGCAACTATATCTAAAGAATGAAAAAGTATATCAATCAACAGATCCATCACAAACTAAAGACTTATTTTGAGATGCTGAGTAATAGCGAGGACATAACAGTATTCAAAAGGGGTAAAGAATTGCAAATTTTACCCCTAATTCCTATTGAGTGTATTACTAGTTTTTTGCCATCGTTTTTGTTGCATATAGGTTGCAATTGAGTATCAATCCGTTTATCGTAAATGATCAAATGATGTAATTTAATACTGTTTGTTTAAGAAGGCGGAGAGATACATAAATAGGGAGAATTTAAATATAACTCACCTGATTAACTGGTCACTCCATATATTCATAAACGCACAGTATGACGATGCGATTTAATGCGATTACCCGTGTTGTATGAAGCGTTCTGCATAATTGGACTGTCACGAAAATAATAAGGGCTTGCTGGCATGAGACTATCTGAGCTAGATCCACTCATCCCACTAATTGAGTTAAAAGAAGAACTCCTGAAGTTACCAAAAGGCTACTCTTTTTATGAAGAAGAACTGGTAGATTTTTTATCCCGACGAAGATGGCCTGAAAGTAATCGCCGCATTGACCGGACAACTTTCTGGCGTTGGAGAAATGACAATGGAATTGAGCATCAAAAAGTATTTAGTCGATTGGATATTTTGAAACTCTGTCAAATTTGCGACCACTATCGCATAGATGGAACTCGCAACGAATACTTGGCGATCGTTAAAAGTAAAAAAGAGGTAGTACTAAATAAATAAAGCTACCTCTGAGTAAATACTTAAAGTACCAAATTTGTTTACCAAAAGTTGATGCTGCTAACGAATTAATGTTAGTAATATCTGGCTTCGGAAGATCCTCCTAACCCCCCTTAAAAAGAGGGGGGCTTAATTCTCTCATGAAAAAGGAGAGATAGATTTGTCATTTGTCAATATTTTAAGTCTATTTGCGTTTCGTAACATAATTTAGTTTATTTACAACGACTTACTTATCTTCAGACATCGCTAATTTGGAAGAGATAATTATGGTACAAAAACAAAAACAGTCATTTATAAAACCATTCATCAAACCTGTTGGTTGGTGGCCAGTTATGTTAGCAACTACTATGACTGTAGCTACTGGTGTTGTTACTTTCTATACTTTTTCACGATTTCAGATGTCTTCTAAAGTGGAGCCTTTAGCTACCCCCAGTAGTTCTTCTAAAATGACTAGTATTGCAGCATTAGGACGTTTAGAACCTCAAGGACAAGTTATTCGTCTGTCAGCCCCAGAGTCCCAAGCGGGTGTGAGGGTAACAAAACTTATGGTAAATAAAGGAGATAGAGTGCGACAGGGACAAGTAGTTGCAATTCTTGACAGTTACTTTCCCCGTCTTGCAGCCTTAGAAAAAGCTCAACAACAAGTCATAGTTGCCCAAGCCAGTCTTAACCAGGTAAAAGCTGGTGCAAAAGCTGGAGATATCTCTGCACAAAAAGCAACGATCGCTCGTTTAGAAGCTGAGTTACGTGGAGAAGTTTCTGCTCAAGAAGCAACGATCGCTCGCTTAGAGGCGGAGTGGCGCAATGCTGAAAGCGAAAATCAGCGATATCAGCAGTTATACAAAGATGGGGCAATTTCAGCCTCCGACGCAGATACTAGACGTTTACGATTAGATACAGTTCAACAGCAACTCAATGAAGCTAAAGCTGCTCTCAACCGCACTATAGAAACTCTTCAAAAGCAGTTAACAGAGGCTAAAGCCAGACTCAAGAGTATTGCTGAGGTTCGTCCTACCGATATAGCAGCAGCCCAAGCTGATGTCGAAAGTGCAGTAGCCTCAGTTAACCAGGCTAAAGCAGAGTGGGATTTAAGTATTGTGCGATCGCCTATAACCGGGCAAATCATGAAAATTAATGCTTGGCCTGGAGAAATTATCGGCACTACAGGAATAGCTGATTTAGGTCGCACACAACAGATGTATGTGGTAGCAGAAGTCTATGAAACTGATATTAAAAAAGTGCGTCTAGGCCAGTCGGCCATTATTACTAGTGATGCTTTGCCAGGTAAGTTACGAGGAAAAGTTGCAGATATTGGTTTGCAAGTTGGCAAGCAGAACATCTTTAATAACACTCTTCAAGCAGATACAGATAACAAAATAATTGATGTAAAAATCCGTATTGATAATATGGAAAATAATCAGCAAATCACGGGACTTACTGATTTGCAAGTAGAGGTAATTATTAATATATAATTTTTTTAATTAAAACTTTGTCAAATCACTGATAGCTCGTCCTCTCAGTGATCACAGTTTGTAATTCAAATATATCAAAAAATCTTGAGCTAGCTTGTAACCATAGTCTGATTTATATCCTTGAGGTTTACTAAATGATTCTCAGTATCCCCTTAGCTTGGCTACAACTAGCCCGACAAAAAATCCGTTTTCTTGTGGCTTTAGCTGGGATTGCTTTTGTTGCAGTTCTCATGTTTATGCAAATTGGTTTCCAAGCTGCGCTCTATGACAGTGCTACGCAATTGCATAAGAATCTAGAAGGAGACTTATTTTTAATTAGTACCCAATATAAATCTTTAACATCCAATCAAAGCTTTCCTCGTTCACGTCTATATCAAGCATTAGGTTTGGATAGTGTGGAATCTGTTAGTCCTTTATATGTACAATTTGCTAAATTTAAAAATCCAAAAAACGGTCTAAAATTTCCAGTGTATGTGTTGGGATTTGACCCCATTAAATCAATTTTTAAATTCCCCAATGTTGAAGAAAAGCTCCCTCTGATTAGAATGCCTAATATCGTTTTATTTGACCGCGATTCCCGACCAGAATTTGGAGCGATCGCTAAGGAATTTGAGCAGGGAAAAATTATCAGAGTTGAGATATTCAGCTATACTGGATTAATTGGTTATAAAGTTAAAATTGGTGGGTTGTTTAATCTTGGCCCTTCCTTTGGAGTTGATGGAAATTTAATCGTTAGTTCTTCAACTTTCCTCCGAATATTTCAAGATCGTCCAGTACAAAAGATAGATGTAGGCTTAATTAAGCTCAAACCTAATACCAACCCCCAAAAAGTTTTGGCAGATTTATCAGCCAAGTTACCCCAAGACGTAAAAGTAATTACCCGTCAAGACTTTATTGCTTTGGAAAAAAATTATTGGTCTCTTAGAACACCCATTGGATTTGTATTTAATTTGATGGTGTTAATGGGGTTTGTTGTTGGTGTAATTGTTGTTTATCAAATTCTTTATAGTAATATTTCTAGTCATTTAACTGAGTATGCAACCTTAAAAGCAATGGGATTCAAAGACCAATACCTATTAAGTGTCGTTTTTCAACAAGCTTTAATCTTGGCATCTCTAGGTTATGTTCCAGGTTTGGCTATATCTATCGCCCTATATGATATCTCCAAAAATGCTACCAAATTACCAATTGTTATGAGTACAGATAAAGTCATATTAGTATTAATTTCAGCAACCTTAATGTGCTTGACATCTGGATTCTTATCTACAAATAAACTCCGAAATGTAGATCCAGCCGATATTTTTTAAAATCATATATTTTATAAAATGATGAAACCAAACTTTATTGTTAGCATAAATGAGCTAAATCATTATTTCGGCGAGAAAAAGATACGAAGTCAGGTATTGTTTGATATTAATTTTAATATCAAATTTGGAGAAATTGTGATTATGACTGGGCCATCAGGTTCAGGAAAAACAACTTTACTAACATTAATTGGTGGATTACGCTCTGTCCAAGAGGGAAGTCTAAAATTTTTAGGACATGAGCTTTCTGGAGCTAGTAATGAACAATTAGTAAAAGTACGTCGCCATATTGGCTATATTTTCCAAGCTCACAACTTGTTAGATTTTTTGACAGCCAGACAGAATGTCCAAATGTCGCTTGAATTGCATAAAAATATTCCTGAATGGGAAGCTCGCAGCAAATCAGAAGCTATTCTCAATGCCGTTAAATTAGAAAATAGAGTTAATTATTACCCACCTGATCTATCAGGAGGACAAAAACAACGGGTAGCTATTGCTCGTGCTTTAGTAAGTCATCCCAAATTAATTTTAGCTGATGAACCTACAGCTGCTTTAGACAGTAAAACAGGACGAGATGTTGTCACCCTGATGCAGACACTAGCTAAAGAACAGAATTGTGCTATCTTAATGGTCACTCACGACAACAGAATTTTAGATATTGCAGATCGCATAATTCACATGGAAGATGGTTATCTGGTAAAAGAAGTTTCGTGATAGCTAAACTAACTCATGAGCTAATTGCTAAATTATTTACTAGTTTTATCTCCAATCAAAAAATAAAAGCCGTAGAAATTTAAAGTATTTCACGGCTTTTTAGTGTGGTGTAAGGAGACTTAATTTGAATATTATCATAAACCCATTTGACTATGTATAGCCCAATACGGTTGGGTTAAGAGCTACTGGCAAAATTTTGGGTTTTCGAGACGCGATAAATCGCCGTCTCTACAAGTTTTTTGGTCTTATCTTATCTTATCTGAACTGTATTGTATTATAGCCATTTTCAATTTGGTGAGGTACAGGTATGTAAATAGATTTAACCCTCTAACCCCCTTCCCAAAGCGGGAAAAAGGGGAACAATTTAAACCCGGATTTCTCACCGATGCTCAAAGTCTGTGCTTGTGCAGGGGAGCAGAGGAGAGTTATTGTACAAGTTCTTTCCCCTCTGCTCCTTCCCTCAAGCTTGTGAGAAATGCGGGTTAAAGCCTCTCTCCTTTTAGGAGAGAGGTTTGGATAGAGGTCAAAATTGTACCTCACGCTTATCGAGAACGCCTACAAAGTCGATTTTATAGTAACCGTTCACAGGATCTGAAACGCTACAGTCAAAAAATGGGTTACTGAGGTGGTAGATTAAATTACATGGATGAAAACTGCCTTGCCTACGGAATTGAAATTTCGGACTTAGATTGGGAAAAGACTCCAGCCAGTGTCAAACAATTGGTGGAGAAAATGGGGCAGCACATTAAGCAATCGGAAAAAGAGTTAACTGACTTAAAAGCCCAGCAGCAAGAGCTTTTAGAAAAAAATAATCGCACCTCAAAGAATTCATCATCTCCGCCCTCATTAGACCCACTCGATGCCGAAAAGCATGAAAAAAAGAACAAGAGTGCTAAAAAGCGAGGGGGACAACTAGGGCATAAAGGTCATAGTAGGTTTCTGTACGATGAGTCCGAATGTGAAAGTGTTTTCAACCACCACCCAGAGAACTGTAGCTGTTGTGGAGAAAAATTAAACGGAATAGATGCCAATCCCTATCGTCATCAAATAGTAGAAATTCCCCCTATCAAACCAATAATCGTAGAACATCGCCTGCATCAAATCGAATGCCAGCAGTGTGGAACCTTAACGGGAGCAAAATTACCACAAGATGTGCATCCAAGTGGTTATGGGGTAAGAGTCGTAGCTCTTGTAACCGTGTTGAGTGGACTGTATCGCCATAGTCAAAGGATGGTGCAGAGTGCAATGGTTGATGTATTTGGAATTTCCATGTCTTTGGGTACAGTCAACAACCTGAGACTAGAAGCAAGCAATGCAGTCGAAAGTGCAGTTGAGTCAGCAAAAATCTACGTCCAAAACTCCCATGTAGTCGGAGCGGATGAAACAAGCTTTGCTCAGGGTAACGTTGATGGATGCAATGACAAAAAAAGTCTTGGTTGGCTCTGGGTAGCAGTGACACCATTAGTGACTTATTTTCAGATTACACTTTCCCGTTGCTCGGATGCAGCGCGTAATCTTCTGGGTGAGAATTTTAGCGGGATTTTAAATTCAGACCGATATGCAGCATACAACTGGGTGGGTTTAGAGCAACGGCAATTGTGCTGGGCGCATTTGAAACGAGAATTTATCAAAATATCAGAGCGTCCCGGAGTTTCGGCAGAATTAGGAACGGCTCTGGTCAAACAACAGGAGAAATTATTTGAGTTATGGCATCGAGTCAGAGATGGAACTTTGAAGCGTTGTGAATTTCAACTTTTAGTCGAACCAATTCGTAACTCCATCAAGTCCTCTCTACAAGAGGCTGCCGATTATGAAATTGGTTCTCAAGAAAAAACTCCATTGGCTAAAACTGTTCGCACTTGCCGTCAAATACTGAAATTTGAACCTGCTTTATGGTTGTTTATGACAGTTGAGGGTGTGGAACCAACCAATAATGCTGCTGAAAGAGCGATACGTCCTGCGGTGATATGGCGACGTACCAGTTTTGGTTCTCAAACACAGGCTGGTAGTCATTTTGTGCAACGGATGTTAACTGTTGTGACTACTCTTAAATCTCAGCGTCGAAATGTCTTGGAATTTCTGACTCAAGCCATTAGTGCTAAACGCCAGGGTCAACCAACTCCTTCTTTACTTCCACAAGTTCCTGCTGTTGCTGTTACTGTCAAAAATGCTGCTTAAAACCCACGAATTTATACAGTTTGATTTCCCAAATTGAATCAGTCTGCTGTCTGCTTCTTTTGACCTCTAACTCTTTGATGTCAATGGGTTTTACTTTCTTGTAATTTGCGATCGCCCCGTGGTCGATTACATTTTATAAGCAATAACTACATTGTCCCAGTATTCTCTGATTGCTATTCTTCTGAATTTCTCTTGGAAAATTTCATACTTGCCCAAGTTACTTGTTCATCACTTTCACCTTTATCTACCTCATTAACTGCTGCGACATCGCCCAAAGTCATCTGCTTAACTTTTGCAACATCGCCTTGACTAACTGCTTCGCTTAATTCGCGTTTCAAACGAGCATTTTTAATCGCATCTTCTGGAGAACGGGAACTCGTATTAAAACATTTTTCTAAGGTTTCATATATCCCGACGCGACGAGTCTTTTTGCGATACTGACGTTCTGTGTCTAACAATTTCGCCATGAGTTCCAAGTGCATCGCGTCACCTTCACAGATTTCTTCTAATACTATCCATTCATCACGACCTAATAGGCTATAGTCAGCACCAGGACGGGGGTCTTGAAATTCTTCGCCTGTCACTTCTTGATAAATCCGGGGTAAACTATCATCAAATTCGTGTTTGTCTTCTAGCCAAATGCGGCGAATTTCGCTCATTTCTTCTAGAGTAATTAGGGTGATGTCGCGCATATTTTCTGGCGCTGTCCGACGGGTTTTTGTTTGCGCTTCTAATAATCGTCTAAGCCAATGTTCTCGCCAATATTTGGTATAGGGGCCATAAATTGGCTCAATAGAGGCTTCACCATCTACTTGACGCTCAAAAAGTTGAACTTCTCCCCAGATTCGACGGAAGTCTCTTTTATTGCGGTCATCTCTATTATCTAATTCATTACGAATATCTAATAAAGGCTGCATCCATTCTTTTTCTTCATCATTTTGAATCATTGCCTCCATTGATTTATCTTTACTAACAATTGTGCAAACCCAGCACCCAAATCGAGAATCACCACAGCTAGCAGTAGAAGTATCAACAACTAGAGGACATTCATTATCTGCTGTTGCACCTCGATACATGGTGAATAAGTCTTTGTTGCTATATCCCCAAGAGTTTTGCCACTGATTTAAGTAAATCCAAACTTCATCAGTACGCCAATCTTCAATAGGGCTATAAATTAAAGAATTAGGTAAGCTTGCACTATGGTAAAGCAGAGATGTTGGTGAACTTGAATCAGAAATAAGACGATCTTTTAGACTACCGGCTTGATGTTTTTCCATTGAGATAGCGCGTTTAATGCTTTCAGCTTTACGCGTACCTAAAACAAGAATAACTTCCCCATTTACTCTAACCACATCACGGATAAAGTGGTTAGAAGGATGAATTTTCAGACGGTCTGTACACCAACGAAATTTTCCTCGTGGCGTTGGATAACCTTTACCAATCAAGCTTACCCAGAATGTCTCTTTGATTTCTGGGTGTAATAAATGTGGCTCAATGGGCATTTTCTGTTCTTGAGCAGCAACCTTCATCCTTTCTAAGGATTTGCGTACCCAAACAGAGACTACAGGATTTTCTACTAGTGTGTCAGTTGTAATAACATGAATAGTCTTTTTTCGCTTTTCAACTGGTAGTGCTGCGATCGCATTCCAGATAAGCTGTAAGGTAGCAGTACTATCTTTTCCGCCCGAATAGCCCACGACCCAAGGTATCTCGTCTAAACAATACAATTCTTGAATTTCAGTTGTGAGAGCTTGGATATAGTCCACCAACTCTGCTACAGTACGTGTTTGCTGAACTGTCTTTTCTGGTTGTTGTGCTGTAGTCATTTCTCCTTCTCTCTGGAAACACTGGCGTAATATTCGGGCGAATAGAATTCGCGTCTACATAGACAAAACCCACCTCCGCAGGTTTAATGTAAGATCCGGGCGAATAGAATTCGCGGTGACATAGACAAAACCCAGCGACCTGGGTTGAAGAAAAGTTTTTAAAAACTTTACTACTAATATCCAATTTTTTGGATAATTAAACGACATAATCCTATTCTGTTTTTAAAATTTAACATGAAAGATAGTGCATCTGACCCAACGGCTGACATTGCTAGAGAATACCTGGAACGGGAAGACAAGGAAAAACAGGTACTAGCTTTACTCCTAGAGAAGTTTTTAGGAAGAAAAGATCAGATTCTCGTTCAAAAAACCGAGATGGGTGGTACTGAGGCTTATGTTAGCTCTGTTACCTTGGAATGGTTTGCAGGTCGGGTTCAC
>JBGTMK010000794.1:0-3116 GCA_041743605.1 Nostoc sp. | reverse complement strand
TTTCGTCTCCCAAGAATTACGGGCGGCGGAAGACCCTGAGTTTGAAACCTTCTATACCAAAAACATTTTGCTGAACGAGGGTATCCGCGCTTGGATGGCTCCTCAAGATCAACCCCACGAACAATTTGTATTCCCTGAGGAAGTTCTACCTCGTGGTAACGCTCTGTAAGATTGAAAGCCGACCTATGACATGAATTAAGGTTGTGCTTGCTGAAAATTGATACCGCCCAGATTCAATAATCTCTTTGTAATCAGCTAATAAAGTGTCAATATTCTCCATTTTCCAGTCATCTCCCACTAATAAAGTGGGAGATTTTTTCTGTTTATGGTTAATATCTCTAAATTTATGTGTTATGTTAGGTGAAGGTTATAAACCCAGAGTTAAAGACTCTGACCTTTTGAAATCTAAGACCGCTTAGGCAATAAGGAGGTGATGCCCATGATAGAAAGTAGTAAATGCATGGGTCATCAGGTTGCAGTTAGCCGGCTGCGTGCCGGGGCTGTTCTCTAAAAGTTAGCCTTAGTTATCCTTGAGATACTAAGTTAGCTCAATTAGCTAGGCAAGCTCGGAGTTCCTTCCGGCAGTCTGGTTGCAACCTGAAGACCCGCTACACCGCTCTAATTTAGATCATCTAATCTAAATTAGAGCGGATAGTTTTTTATATATAGGTTGGTGTTGAAAACTTTAGATAGCGATGCCTGCGGCAAAGAAAGCCGACGCGTTTAAGTTTTCTTAAAAATAAAAATATCTTGGTTCAAACCTTGGAGTCTGACTAGATGTGAGCAATATAGTCTATCTCCCAAGTCTGATTTAAATATACACGCACGTATCATGTCCTAGTCTACCCTTCCATACTTTCTGTGTGGAAAACAAAAGGGGTCTGGCTTTGTAAGATGCTAAATGTAACAAATATATAGGTAGGAATTTTTGGATATGGCAAAACTACTCACTGAAGCAGAAATTCAAGAACAGGCAAAGGTTTTGTCAGATTGGACTGTTAAAGATTCTAAGTTGCAGATTACCCGCACACTCAAAGATTTTATCGAAGCAATTGAGTTTGTAAATAAGCTGGTGGAACCTGCTGAATCAGCAGGACATCATCCAGATATAGAGATTTCCTACAACAAAGTGAAGATTACACTCACAACACATGATACAGGCGGACTGACGCAGACAGACTTTGATGTTGCGCGGGCGATTTCCCAAATCAACTAAGTGATTTCAAGTTGATTTATTTTTGCTTACTTACCCTATTGCAAGGCTTTGCCTACGTTTGTAAACCGCACGCCAGTATGTTCTAACTAGCGTGCGGTTTACATATATCTAAGGGAAAAATGCCTTAAACCCTACTCCCTGGTTAGATATTTAGATAAGTAGGTGTGACAGTTATTAAGGCGATCGCTCCAATCTTGCCATCTGGATCAGATGTTTTATAATGTTATGATATAAAGATATGTTTTTGCATAAGTTAATCACATAAGTTTTTAACCCTAAGTTAATCGTTTATTAGCTTTGCAAAAACTAAAATTGTAGTAGTGGCTACTATGCCTCATCCACAGGTTTCAATGAGATGTCGCATTTTTGAGAATTAGGTGCAGCGAAACCAATTATCTAAACAAGGTGTGAGGAGTAAAGTGATGTCTAATCTTTTGTGGAAATCCTTAGTGGTTAGCCCAGCAGTTTTGGGAGCAACATTGTTAGTTTCGACAACAGCAATTGCCGCCCCAAACACAACCACTGAAGTATCGCCAGCCGGACAAGCAAGTGCAACTGAAGTTGTCCAACAGCCAGAAATATTGGCTCAAACAACCATAGATCAAGTTAATCGGTACAGCAACGAAGGCAATCAAAATAACTCTCAGTCTCAAGTAACATCGGTTTCTCAATTTTCCGACGTACAACCCACCGACTGGGCATTCCAAGCATTGCAATCCTTGGTTGAGCGTTATGGTTGTATTGCAGGTTACCCAAATGCTACTTATCGCGGTAATCGTGCTTTGACTCGGTATGAATTTGCCGCTGGTTTGAATGCCTGTTTGGATCGGGTTAACGAATTGATTGCCACAGCAACAGCTGACTTGGTTACTAAACAAGATTTAGCTACTTTACAACGGTTACAAGAAGAATTTTCCGCCGAATTGGCAACCCTACGCGGTCGCGTCGATTCCCTAGAAGCGCGGACTGCTGAATTGGAAGCTAATCAGTTCTCCACTACCACTAAACTAGTTGGTGAAGCGATTTTTGCTGTTACTGATGCCTTTGGGGGTAACACTGGTGATGCTAACAATACTGTCTTCCAAAACAGAGTACGCTTAGACTTACAAACCAGCTTCACGGGTAGAGACGTTTTGCACACCCGTCTCGCAGCTGGTAATGCACAAGCCTTTTCACTAGTAGGGAACGATGGTGTCGCTATCGACAACACTGCTGAAGGCACACAAACATTTCAGGTCGGTAGTGACGGTGCCAACAGTGTCAGCATAGATCGTTTAACCTATCAAGCTCCCATAGGCCCAGCCCAAGTTTACCTTGCAGCAAGTGGTGGACGACATAGCCATTATGCGGCTGTTAACAACCCTTACTTTTTCGATCAAACTGATGGTGGTAATGGCGCACTATCTAGCTTTGCTTCTGAAAGTCCTATCTATCGTATTGGTGGCGGTGCAGGAATAGCACTCACAATACCCTTTGGTCAAAACAGCGGTATTCTGGGAAATAGTTCAATAACTGCGGGTTACTTGGCATCGCAAGCTAATAATCCTGGTATTGGTACAGGTCTGACCAACGGCGACTATGCAGCTCTTGGACAGTTGAACTTTAGTGTTGGCGATCGTTTAGCCTTAGCTGCTACTTACGTTCATGGATACAGTGCAGGTGGTGCTTTATTCGACTCAGGTGCTGCATCAGATGTAAACACTACTTTGGGAGCAAGACCTTTTGCAGTAGGTACTGGACAAGCGAACACTTTACTAGGTGCAGGTTCTAGTAATTCCTACGGTGTATCAGCTGCCTTTAGACCCAGCGACAAGCTCTCAGTTAGTGGCTTCGTATCTTACCATGATGTCACAGGCTTTGGTGCAGATGATGATTATGAAGCTTGGTCATACGGCGCTGG
>JBGTMK010000793.1:0-6225 GCA_041743605.1 Nostoc sp. | reverse complement strand
TGGAAGGTTCCGACCAACATCGCGGTTGGTTCCAATCCAGCTTGCTCACCAGTGTAGCGGTAAATGACATTGCGCCTTACAAAACTGTACTAACTCATGGCTTCGCTTTGGATGAACAAGGGCGGAAGATGAGTAAGTCAGAAGGAAATGTGGTTGACCCCAATACAATCATTGAAGGCGGGAAAAATCAAAAAGTAGAACCGGCTTACGGTGCAGATATATTGAGATTGTGGGTATCATCGGTAGACTACTCCGGCGATGTCCGCATTGGCAAAAACATCATCAAGCAGATGAACGATGTCAGAGGTAAAATCCGCAATACGGCGAGGTTTTTGCTGGGTAGCTTGGATGATTTCGACCCGGAAAAAGATGCAGTCCCCTTCGAGGAATTGCCGGAACTTGACCGTTATATGCTGCACCGCATCACTGAGGTGTTTGAGGAAGTTACCGAAGCCTTTGATACTTTCCAATTCTTCCGCTTTTTCCAAACAGTGCAGAATTTCTGCGTGGTGGATTTATCCAACTTTTATTTAGATGTTGCCAAAGATAGGCTGTACATCAGTGCAAAAGATGCTTTCCGCCGTCGCAGTTGTCAAACGGTGTTGCATATCGCTTTAGAAAATTTAGCACGAGCGATCGCACCAGTACTATCCCACACCGCCGAAGATATCTGGCAATATCTCCCTTACAAAACACCTTACAAATCGGTGTTTGAAGCTGGTTGGATACAGGTTGAGGAAAAATGGCGTAATCCAGAGTTAGCGGAATTTTGGGAAACGCTGCGACAACTCCGCACCGATGTTAATAAGGTGTTGGAACAAGCCAGGATTGAAAAACTCATTGGTTCTTCTCTGGAAGCCAAAGCTTTGATTCATATACCCCACAAGCAGTTAGGCGATGCTATCAAAGCCTTTAACCCTGCTAAAGGTAACGGGATTGACGAACTGCGCTATTTATTGATGACTTCTCAAGTGGAATTATTAGATTCTGCTGAGGGATTGCAAGGATTAAAATATACAGCGCAGACGGAAGACTGGGTAATTGGGGTAGTGAACGCAGAAGGGCAAAAGTGCGATCGCTGTTGGAACTACTCTACTCACGTGGGAGAATCAGCAGAACATCCGTTAATTTGCGAACGATGCGTTTCAGCCTTAGCCGGAGAGTTCTAGTAAATATACCTTAGTTCAACGAACCTTTCTCTACCTTTAAATAAAGTTCAAGCCTTTCCCTCTCCAACTCAGAGAGGGAAAATTTTGTGTATTAAAACCAGGGAGAGGTCTTTTCTTTTAGGTAATTATATAGACACTACTTCATCCGTATAATTCACGCTAAATCAGGTTGTAATCACCGTCTGAAAAAGATATATTACGTAACACACATTTTGTCTATTTTGTAAAGTAGGTAATTTCTAAGGGTAATATAGTTATAAGCAAAAAATCAGGTGTTTTTACTGAAGCCCGCTAAGTACTTTCACCATATCCTTTTCATGTATAGAGCCGAATTACAGTATTGTGAAGAAAACATAAAGGTATGGATTAATACGTAATTTTTCGATTAAAACATCCATTAACTTAATCAAAATTCAAGAGATGCAAAGATATGTCAAGTAAAGTTGCTAAAGAGTTGGCAGATTTTTTGGTGCAAATAGAACAGCGATCGCAGTTTCATGCAGGTTATCCATATAATTTGAGTTGTGACTACAGTGCGATCGCAAAATTTTTTAATTTTCTGTTAAATAATGCTGGAGATCCATATATTGAGCCAGATTTTGGCCTTCATTCTCGTAAGTTTGAGCAAGAAGTATTATCTTTTTTTGCTCACCTCTATAAGATTCCTGAAAATGAGTTTTGGGGTTATATTACTGCTGGCGGAACTGAAGGTAATTTATATGGAATGTTTTTAGCAAGAGAAATCTACTCTAATGGGATTCTTTACTCATCAGAAGACTCTCATTACTCAATACCCAAAGCCGCCAAATTATTCCGCATCCAACATAATGTTGTTAATTCACAAATTAATGGAGAGATGAATTATGAACATTTTGAACAACTAATTAGTAAGAATCGCAATTATCCAGCAATCATCAATTTAAATATTGGCACTACTGTCAAAGGTGCAATTGATAACTTAGACAAAGTTCTAGAAATTTTAGAGCGTAATCAGATTAAAGATTACTACATTCATTGTGATGCAGCACTTTCGGGATTAATATTACCCTTTTTAGATGGCGCTCCAAAAGTTAACTTTCAAAAACCTATAGATAGCATCGCTATTTCTGCTAAGTTTATTGGTTCTCCCTTACCTTGTGGTGTAGTTTTAACTAAGAAAAAATGGGTAGAAAAAGTTGAAATAGAAATTGAGTATATTGGTTCAACAGACACAACAATTCTGGGTTCTAGAAACGGTCATACCCCTTTGATTCTCTGGTATGCAATGCAAACAAGAGGTTATGATGGATTAGCTAGAGAAGCAAAGACTTGTATTAATAATGCTCAATATCTTTTCCAACAACTGAAAATTCGAGAATATCCATGTATGCTGAATAACTTTTCTAATACTGTGGTGCTTCAAAAACCTTCTCAAAAATTAATTAAAAAGTGGCAGTTAGCAACTTTTGAAAATTGGGTACATATTGTAGTCATGCAGAATATTGATCGAAAAAAAATCGATGTTTTTGTTAACGAACTTTTGTTGGAAGAAGGGTTACTTAATAACGCAGATGAACTTCAGCGACAGCCAGTCTTACATTAATATAGATGAGCGAGTGACATTAATCGCCCAATCTTACAAGGTGTTTCTCGAAACAGAATTTCAACCCAAGATTTTATCTCATTAAAAAGTTTTTGTTGCACAAGTTAGCAGCAAGTAGCCTTTCTACTTCTGCACGTCCCATAGGTGGTAAGAAAAAATACCCTTGTCCATAATCACATTGTAGAGCCTTCAATTGTGCTAATTGCTCCACAGTTTCTATCCCTTCTGCTGTTACAGACATATTCAAATTATGAGCTAATGTCACAATTGCTCGAATAATTTCTAAGTTTTCTCCTCGACTACCTATATTTGTGACAAAAGAGCGGTCAATTTTAATGGTTTTGATTGGTAGGCGATGCAGATAACTCAAAGATGAATAGCCAGTACCAAAATCATCCATGTGCAACTCGACATTCAGCGCTGTTAACTGGGAAAGCACAGTGGTGGCTAATTCAAAATTATCCATCAACAAGGTTTCAGTAATCTCCAATTTCAAATAGCATGGCTCCAGCCCAGTTTGCTGCAAAATATGTTTAACCTGTTTAAATACATCGGGTTGCGTGATTTGTTTACCAGAAAAATTGACGCTAATTGTCAGAGGTAGTGAGGTAGGAAATTGTTTATGCCATCTGTGCATTTGGTGACAGGCTTCATAAAGCACCCATTGTCCGATAGTAACAATCATTCCAGTTTCCTCAGCCAGGGGAATAAAATCTTGAGGAGAAATAAGTCCTCTTTCTGGATGATACCAACGTATCAATGCCTCAAATCCAATAATTTTGCCAGTTATCAGTGAAACAATTGGCTGGTAATCAAGGCAAAATTCTTCTCGCTTGAGCAACGCATGACGTAAAGCAGTTTCTAACTCCAAGAGCAAAGCTGCACCCTCGTGCATCTTTGGATCAAAAACCTCATAACGTGCCTTACCAAGTGCTTTGGCACAATACATTGCCACATCGGCATCGCGTAAAATCTGCGCTGCTTGCTCATAATCTACTTTACTTAAAGCGATGCCAATACTAACATTAGTAAACACCCGATGCTCATTTAATTGAAATGGTAAATCTAGCACCTTTTTAATTCGCTCGGCTACCTGTATGGCGGTGCTAATATCTTCGATTTCTTCAATTAAGATTGTGAATTCATCTCCGCCAAAACGGGCAACTATGTCTCCGACTCGCAGAACTGACTTTAGCCGATGAGAAATTGCAATCAAAAGTTGATTTCCCATTAGATGTCCCAGGCTGTCATTAATAACTTTAAAGCGGTCTAGGTCTAAGAATAGTACAGCAAATAAATAATTATTTTGCTGTTTAGTATGTTCTATTGCCTGCTGCACCCGCTCCAGAAATAATCGTTGGTTAGGTAATCCAGTTAGCCCATCGTGAAGACTATTGTGCAGTAATTGTTCTTGTGCTTCTTGACGCTTGATAATGTCTTCTTGAAGTTGTTGATTAACTCTAATAAGTTCAATAGTGCGCTCTAAAACCAACTGCTCTAGCTGATAACGATACTGAACTAATTCTTCTTCTGCTAGCTTCCGCTTAGTGATATCACGGACAATCACAATATATTCCCGTAGCTGGGAATTAAATGGCTGTGAAATAGTCGATTCAACAATTCGTAAACCTTGGTTTATTCTTAAACTTTGCTCACTTCTAATAGACCATTGTTCCGGTGTCCCGCGATAGCACATTAGGAGTTGATTCAAGTTTTTCCCAAGCAACTGTTGAATGTTTGTTTCAAATAATTCTTCAGCGGCAGCATTGGTTTGACAAATTCTACCTTTTTCATCTAAGACTAAAACAGTATCTGGAACAGTATCGAGAGTAGTGATAAATAGATTTCTTGCTTGTTTTCGCGCTTCATCAATAGCAATAATTTGTGGTAAAGTTGTCCAGCAAGCGATCGCTACCCCTGTAAAAGAAAGCGTCACTAATAGAATAGCTAGTAAAGAGTTTTGAGGATTAGTAGAAAGTCTATCTAATAAATCGCGGATAACCCAACTGATTGTGGCAGTAATACAAATTAATGATACTAAAACGATCACTTGTAGTACCACAAAGTCTGAGTTGTTTTTAACAGCTCTAGTATCGTAACGCTGTGTCCACCATTTGGGGTGTAATGGTGCAAATTTTAAGCGACGTAGGGCTACATCTCCTATCATCAGAATAATGGGTAATAATAATCCTACTAAAAAATCTCTCCAATTCCAAGCTAAACCTCCCACTATGAGAACTACTGCTTCTACTAAGAAAAAACTAAGTGACCACCAAGGCCATAACACGTGTGCTTGTCCCCGACACAGCCATAATCCCAGGTGTAGTCCCATAATGGACATGAGATAACAAGTACCTGCTACTGTGACAAGTTGAGATATATTTCCCAAATTGAGACAAAGCAAACTGAGTAGAAAGGTAACTAAAATAGCAGGAACAAGGACACCTTGACGCGAAACCAATGCAAATATGGGAGAAATCTGTCTGTCTAAGGCAAGTTGGTATAACATCCGAGGAGAGTTGGAAACTGCCGTAGCAGAACTTAGAAGGCAAGATATAGTAATTAGAAGTGTTACTAGAAAGGGTGCAGATTCCCCCCAAAAAGGTACAGATGCTGCTACCAGATTTAAAAAAACATCGTCACCTAGTGCTGGATTTGGAGCCGAACAGATTAATACCCAAGAACCACCTAGAAACACCAGAGGAATTAACCAAGCAGCTACGGTTAAAAATCTTAAAGTTTTATATGGGTGGCGGCTATCAGCAACAAAAGAAGAAGTGGTTTCACAAGCAAAAATTGAATAGCTACCTAGAAAAAACCACTTTGCCCATTCTTCAAAGCTCAGGCTATGTGTGCTAATTGGGAGAAATTTAAAACTAGAAGTTGAGAAGGCTAACCATAGTACACCTTGAATACAAAATAATAACAATAATAAAATTGCTGGGAATACAAAAAATAAATGCAGGAGTGCTAAAGCACGCGTGCCACTGAATGCCAAAATAAAAGGAATCGCTGTAAATAAAACTTTTAATAAATTTTCTGGGAAAGAAATACCTAATGGTTCAAAATTGACTTTAATTAGGTTGGTGAGAATAATTGCGTATAGTGCTGGTGCTGCTGCCCAGCTAAAAAAATATCCTAATGCTACGTAACGGCCTAAAGCAGGAAAGTTCTCTAATAGCCTTGTGGTATAGTTTGGTGTTCCTCCAGCGACATCTGACCAATGTCTACCTAGACTTTGTACCTGCAAATTAAGTAAAAAGGAGATGATTGTGCCAAACAACCAAACTAAGATAGCTTTAGGGCCTAACGCTGCATGAATAATGGGGGCAGTACCAATCCATCCCACATGACCAGTTAAGCCAAAGCCCCAAGTTTCGAGATAACTCAGAGTCCGTGGTAGGCGTATTACTAAGTGCTGATTTTTCTCTGCTTGCACTGAATTGTTATTAACCATTGTTTCTTAGTGAAATT
>JBGTMK010000792.1:0-4517 GCA_041743605.1 Nostoc sp. | reverse complement strand
GAATCATCGTTTATTACATAGTAAATTCTTGTGGAATGTTCATCAAGTCCATCATACTGTTACTCAGATGGATGTATTAGGAACTTCTCGCAACACACTTTGGACGAGTTTATTAATTATTTATTTATGGATACACACTTTGTTTTTATATCTGTTAGCCGATCCAACAGGTTATTTACTTGGAGTAAGTATAACTTCTGCCTTAGATTTATGGCGACATAGCAGTTTGATAATTCCTAAAAATAGCTGGTTTTATCAATTTTTATCTTCTTGGTTAATCTTACCACAAGATCATGCTTGGCATCATTGCCGCGAAGTCCACAATTATAACTATGGAGCTAATCTGAAAATTTGGGATAAGTTACATGGAACATATTATGAAAGCAAAAAGTTGCCATCTATAATTGGAATTTCTAGCTCATTAAACTTGTTTCAAAAACTTTTCTTCCCATTTTCATGACAGTTCTAAGTAAAATTCTTTCGTTTTTTCCCACCTTTATATTATTGCTAACTGGGGCAGCAATAATCTACCTCGCCTATTCACCCAACATCTTCAGCATTCTCGCAGTGTTTTTTTCTATTTATGGGCTACCAGTGCTAGTTTACCGCTTGCATGAATGGGTTTATCCTGTGCGGGAAGGTATTAGTTATTTACAAAATAAAGAATATAATCCCTGGTGGGGTAGTCATCAAATCCAGGTAATTTATATTGCTATTCCGGTGTTGGAAGCAGTGCTGCGGCTGATTCCGGGGGTGTTTTCGTGTTGGTTGCGATTGTGGGGCGCTAAAGTGGGGCGAGATGTATACTGGACAACAAGATTGGAGATTGCCGATCGCAGTTTATTAGAAATTGGCGATCGCGTTGTTATCGGGCATGGTGTCGGTATCTATTCTCACATCATTAAACCCCGTAAGCAAAATTTAATGTTGTATGTCAAAAAAGTCAAGATTGGCAGCAATGTTTTTGTTGGTGCTGGATCTCATCTTGCTCCCGGTGTAGTCGTTGCTGATGGTTCTTATGTACCAGCAGCCAGCAACCTTTATCCTAATCAAAAGGTGCAATAATGCGTCCGATTATTCAGCTTTTTGGGCAAATACTCGCACCAACTGCGAGGCGATTTCATCAAGCTTTGGATAACCCAGAGTTAATGCAGACATCTGTACAAAGGGAGATTTGCGATCGCCTAATTAAAAGCGAGTATGGTAAAACTTTGGGAATTCATTCTGTAGACGATTGGCAGCGTGTACCAATTGTAGATTATGATGCGCTCGAACCCTACTTAAATCAAAAATCTAAACAAATTCCTCTCACTCCCGAACCAATTTTGTTTTACGAAAAAACCTCTGGTAGTAGTGGGGCGGTGAAATGGATTCCTTATACTCAATCTTTACGGCGATCGTTTAATCAAATGTTCTGTGTATGGGCGCATGATTTGATTGTACATGGTCCGAGATTTTCCACAGGCAAGATTTATGCTTGTATATCGCCGCAATTAAATGTAGCCGATAGCCAAAGTTTACAGAACGATTTAGATTATTTAGATGGGTGGTTGCGTTGGTTTTTGCGTCCTTGGTTGGTGATGCCAAATAAAATTAATCTGCTGCATGACGCGAACTTGTTTAAACATCAACTAGCTTTGGCATTATTAGAGGCTGAAAAACTAGAAATTATTTCTATTTGGAGTCCTAGTTTTCTGCAAGTACATTTAAAATATATTCAAGAAAATCAGGATTTATTGCAAGCAGAATTACACAACCGGATTTCACATCATCGCTTGCAAATCCTCAGCGAAAGTAATATTCCCTGGATAGAACTCTGGCCAAATTTGAAGCTGATTTCTTGCTGGAATAGCGCCAATGCAGCAGATCAAGCGCAAGGATTAAGATTAAAATTTCCAGGTGTATTAATTCAAGGCAAAGGACTACTAGCAACGGAAGCCCCAATAACGATTCCGTTGATTGTCGCTGGGGGATGTGTGCCGGTTCTTGATGAAGTGTTTTTTGAGTTCGAGGATGATGCTGGTTGCCTACATGGTTTACATGAACTCAACATTGGCAAGAAATACACGATTATTTTATCCCAGAAAGGCGGATTGTATCGTTATCGAATTGGCGATCGCATCCGGGTAACTCATTACTATCGCCACACTCCCTGCTTAGAGTTTCTCGGACGACATCAAGCTGTTAGTGATTTGGTGGGCGAAAAGTTGCAAGAAACCTTTGTAAATAATGCTCTTATTAAGTTGAACTTGCAAGAAACTAATTTTAAAAGTTTGATGCCCATTGCCGATCCTCCACACTATATTCTATTATTAGATTCGGCAAAAGAAACCCCAGAAACTATCGCTCAACAACTGGATCTGGCTCTATCAGAATCGTATCATTACAAAAGAGCGCGATCGCTCGATCAACTTGCGCCACCACAAGTTTTAATTTCTAGTCAAATTCCTGAAGTGTTAGTTTTTCATCGTATCCGCACTGGAAGTGTTTGGGGAGGTATTAAGCATCCAATTCTGGCAACATCACCCATTAGCACTGAATTTTTACAAGAATTGAAGTTGGAAATTGCCCAGAAAAAGTTTACCAAGTAATAAGTAAATAGGTGAGAATAAAGCAAGTTAGGTTAAGTAATAGTTGAGATTAGTTTTTAGTAAAGACTTTAGTCCTCTCTACGAAATGCCAAGCTTCCCAAACTTGATAATCGCACTACAAAATTTGCCTCAATTCCTCAACTGAAGTTACAGTTTTTATAGCTTGTTGAATAGCTTTCAATCGCTGTAAATCTGTAATTTCATAGATAATTGGCATTAATTCCAAGCCAGGATTGCCAAATTTTATTTCTAATGATGTCTCAAGACCGGTCTGAATTCCCCGGACTTCCCCACGTGCTTCTCCACGCGCTTCCCCACGCGCTTCCCCACGTGCTTCTCCACGTGCTTCGCCTTCGCGTAAAATTTCTTGATACCAAGGTGACTCACGCAACACAGCCATATCCCACCTCATGATTTCTTGAACTAAAGCACTCTCTAATACAAAAGTAGCAAAAAAAGCTAGAACTGTTTCCAGTTGGTTTAATTGTTCATCTCCACGCAATATTTGCAATGCTTGTCGGATTGTTGACTCATTCTCACCACCTTTAAGAATTGGGACAAAGGGAAGCAATGAGGGTAAAGGTTGTTCAAATACAATATTTACATCAACCTCCCACAAATTAATTACACGATAATCTTGATGTGCGCTGATTCCTGCAATATTCGATGTGTAAGTTGTCGGAATTTGTGCCTCACCTGCTTTCAGGATGTTGATGAGTACGGGGTATGTGGGTAAATCATACTTCTCTTCTGCTAAAGAAGCATAAGCACGCATTCGGCGGGGCATTTTGGAGTTGTAACGTAATTGTAATTCATTGACAATGAGAAATTCTCCATATTGAGGACTTTCAGCGCGGATTAAAACATCACTTTGTCTACTTATCCATTGAAATTCGGAATTGAGAATTTCCCCAACTGTGATTTCGGGAATTTGAGTTACCCATTTCACCCAATTGTCGGGTGCAAGGCTAATCAAACGTTTGGTGCTGACATCTGCGGGTTTAGTCATTAAGAGTAGTTGCACTCATCTCCACTAAATGATACTACGGTATCCAAAACCCCGACTTTTTAAAATAAGTCGGGGTTCTAAACGTAACAATTTGGCTGGTACAATCTTGGTCTTTCGCGCTGTTCTGGTATCCCCAAGGGTAGAGACGCTATTTATTAACCGTCTTTCGGCAAGCCTAACTTCATCTGATGGACAATATCTTCAACAAGCTACCCCGAAATCTCAGCCAAAATTGGTAAGGTGATAACAAATTCAGTTCCCTCACCAAGTGTAGAATTCACATCCAAAGTTCCACCATGTTTTTCTACCACAATAGACTGAGCGATCGCTAATCCTAATCCAGTTCCTTTACCAACACCTTTAGTGGTAAACAAGTGGTCAAATACTTTTTGTTGGACTGATTCACTCATGCCTTTACCATTATCAGCAATCTTCACCTCGAACTTTTTTTCTTTTAAGGAGGTGGTAATTTTAATTCGGTTAATATTAGCTTGAATTTCCTCAAAAGTCCGACCTATATTTGATTCATCCAACGCATCAATAGCATTAGCTAAAATATTCATAAATACTTGATTTAATTGTCCTGGAAAGCATTGAATTTGGGGTAAGTTTTCATACTCAGTCACTACTTCAATTGCCGGACGGCTGTTATTAGCTTTGAGACGATGTTTTAAAATTAGAATTGTACTATCAATGCCTTCATGAATGTTAAATGGTACTTTATAGGCTTGGTCTGCACGAGAGAAAGTGCGGAGACTAGTGCTGATATTTTTCAAGCGATCGCACGCCATTACCATTGAATCAATCATCTTGGGCAAGTCTGATAAGCTATAATCCAAGTCTATTTTTTCGGCGTGTTCAATAATTTCCTCGCTCTTGTTGGATAGACTTTTTTGATATAGTTCTAAGTGTTGAAA
>JBGTMK010000791.1:0-10231 GCA_041743605.1 Nostoc sp. | reverse complement strand
GTAATGACGCTCTCTACGAGACGCTAAAAGCGAACGAATACTCGCTAACGCTGCGCTAACGTAATTCGTAATTAATTGTTTGCAAAGGTTTCAGACATTTAAAATGGGTGGCTGATTTACGCCAAGCTGTACTAGTAAGTTTAAGGAATACTTCACACAAATAAATAAAGCACCAGTAGTCGAGCTATAAAAAAATTTTGGTGACAGCTTAGTTTTAGTTTAGGCGATCGCAAATATTTAGAGACTAAGCCTACTTATTCCTTATTTTCAGCATTTTCAACAGTGCTGATTCTGAGATATGTAACCATATAAATTACACGAGTCAATATTATTCCTCATAGTCTTGAAGTGAAGCAAGGCTTATGCAAAACTTGAGATCCTTCGCTAGCCTACTTTTAAGGAATTGATCAATGGCGCGTCTAGCCCTGCTGAGTGTATCTAACAAAACTGGTATAATTGACCTAGCCCGTAGCTTGGTTGAAGAATTTGACTTTGATTTAATCAGCAGTGGGGGAACAGCCCAAGCACTTAAAGATGCGGGACTCCCTGTCACCAAGGTTGCAGATTATACAGGTTCACCAGAAATTTTAGGTGGTCGAGTCAAAACCCTACATCCCCGAATTCATGGCGGAATTTTGGCACGGCGAGATGTTCCCCAAGATATTACAGATTTAGAAAATAACCAAATTCACCCGATTGATTTAGTGGTGGTGAATCTTTATCCTTTTGAGGAAACGATCGCTAAACCAGGGGTAACATTATTAGAAGCAGTTGAGCAAATTGATATTGGTGGCCCGGCAATGCTAAGGGCATCATCGAAAAACTTTGCCCATCTCGCTGTATTATGCGATCCAGGGCAGTATGACGAGTATTTGGAGGAATTGCGCCAAAACAACGGCGTGGCATCCCTAGAGTTTCGCCAAAGGGCTGCATTGAAAGGATTTTCGCACACTGCTAGCTACGATCAAGCGATCGCATCTTATCTCGCAGAAGCACAGCAATACAACCTCAGGGGTACACAATTACAATCTCTGCGTTACGGCGAGAATCCCCATCAACCCGCTACCTGGTATCAAACTGGTACTACCCCAACAGGATGGGCAGCTGCGACGAAACTTCAAGGCAAAGAACTTAGTTACAATAACTTGGTTGATTTAGAAGCCGCACGCCGAATTATTGCTGAGTTTACTGATACCCCAGCCGCAACGATTATTAAACATACAAATCCCTGTGGTACGGCATTGGGAAGCACTATTTCCGAAGCGTATCAAAAAGCTTTTAACGCTGATTCTACTTCTGCCTTTGGTGGAATTGTGGCATTCAACCGTTCGATTGATGCGGCTACAGCTAGCGAGTTAACCAAAACATTTTTAGAATGCGTGGTAGCACCAAGTTGTGATGCAGAAGCTCAAGAAATCATGGCTAAGAAATCTAACGTACGGGTTTTGACTCTAGCTAATTTGAGCAGTGGCCCTAAGGATACAGTGAAAGCGATCGCAGGTGGTTTCCTTGTCCAAGCGAGCGATGATGTAATTGCTGACACCAGTCAATGGCAAGTTGTTACCGAACGTCAACCCACCGACAGCGAATTAGCCGAATTGCTGTTTGCGTGGAAAGTTTGCAAACACGTTAAATCGAATGCCATTGTTGTGACGAGCGATCGCACTACACTAGGAGTAGGTGCTGGTCAAATGAACCGTGTCGGCTCAGTTAAAATTGCCTTAGAACAAGCTGGAGAAAAAGCCAAAGGTGCAACTCTAGCCAGTGATGGATTCTTCCCCTTCGATGATTCCGTGAAAACAGCCGCAGCCGCTGGAATTACAGCCATTGTCCAACCAGGGGGAAGTTTGCGCGATAAAGATTCAATCAAAGCTGCTAACGAACTAGGTTTGCTGATGGTTCTAACTGGTGTCCGTCACTTTTTACACTAAATTATTGACTGTAAGGTGTGCAGATTTGAAAGTGTCACACAATATACTTGCTCTTTCATAGGAGTGGTGATATATTTTAGTCGTGTGTGAGGAGCAAGTTAAAAATGAAAAGCGCCTGGGGTGGAAACACGGCAACACTCCCAAGCGCTTTTTAATTTGTCAGAAATTAGACTGTTTGTACGATTTTAGATGTGTCACTCAATATACTTGCCATTTGATGGAAGTAGTGATATTATCTATTTGTGTGTGAGGAGCAAGTTAAGAATAAAAAATGCCTGGGGTGGAAACACGGCAACACTCCTAGGCATTTTTTAATCTGCGTATAGCAATTAAGGCTTCTAATAAAAGAATTTAATATTTTTCCTTCCAGTTAAAGATACTAATATTGTCAAAGTTAATCACTTGACATAGACATCTCCAGAAAAGGCGTAGAGACAATTCATGAATCGTCTCTACAAAGGGTTTCAGGTAATGCATATTTAATTTTCGGAGATGTCTGTTCGGCACTGATGACTTGACCTTTCTACCGGATACTTAAAAAGCTATCGTTTCTTGACCTTCCCCAATCCCTGTACTGATTCTCGGAGGACTTGAGGAGAGCCAATATACTCTATTGAACCCACGCCGGATACAGTCGCATCTAACTTCTCACTCACATTAACCACAGCACTCCCCACGCCGCTGTGCCGAACTGTAGCCTGCTTAGTCTTGAAATTCTGACCTTGGAAACTTCCCACCCCGGAAAGATTGAGTTCCAGCACATCGACACTGCCGGCGATCGCTATTCTACCTACCCCATCAAGGGAAACTGACAACTGTTTACCTTGGATATCCTTGATTTCAACACTACCGACACCATCTATATTCAAGCTCTCTAGGCTCTTTACCTCCACAAAAAACTCAATGGGTTTGGTGGGATTTATATTGGTATCTTTCATGATGGTGAGATACAGAACATTGTCAGCTACACGACTTTCTAGCAACGGCAGAATGTTGTCATCGGCGGTGATCGTTAGGGACTCTTTTCCCGTCTGCTGTATCGTGACTTTACCTACGGATTTACTAGAAATGGATGAGAATCGACCTACTTCTCTAGATTCGGTCTTAACTATTCCAGAGCCTCTAAGCCCACCCAAATTGAGAGAGCAGCCTGTGAACAGACTCAAAGCTGTTAAACACGCAACTAAACCGTATAGCTTCGATCTCATTGTTTTGAATGCTATAAGCGTTTATCAAATAAAAGTGGTTTTTTCATGGGTGCATTTTGATGGCGATCGCAGCTTTCAATTAACGCAATATCCCTAACACCAAGATTGCTCTCCCGGCGGATTGTGCAGTAACTCCCGAATATTGGCTTCAATCACCCGATAGCCCACATTCCCGTTGAGTCTCTGCCGTCCTTCATTAAAAATTAGGGTGGGGCTGACTGTAACTGTATGCTCTTTGACTAATTCAAAATCCTGGGATAGCTTGGCATAAGCCTCACCGCTATCGATTTGAGCTTCGATAGCTGCGATCGGCAGTCTTAACTCCTCCGCAATTCTAAATTGCACCTTGCGATCAGAAACGTTTGCCAGTTGGGTAAAAAATGCCTCCCGAAATGCCCAGGTTGCTTTTTCAAATACCTTTTGATTTCGCTCTACTAAACCCTTGATTTCTAGTAGTTGAATCGCATGGAGAAACAAATGACAGGATGTGGATGAAAATGGTGTAACGTGAGTCCAAATATCAGGATGAACGGTGATGTGATCGAACTTTTCCGCAACCTCTTGGACATGATTGCTGTATCCTTGCAATCCCCCTTTTTCTCGCCATCGGTTTTCCAGTTTTTCACGAGCAACACCAAAGACGGGGACAAAGTGTTGTGCGATGCCTTCGGCGGGCGTAGCCATCGCAATTTTGTCTTCAAAGGTTGTTTTCAACTCATCCAAACGAATCTGAGCAATATAAGCCCAAACGCAGAGAACATCGGAAAAGTAAAAAATACGAATCGGTTCCATATCACTTCATCCTTAAACCCACCAGGGCTTCTTTCCAGTCCGAGGATCAGTTTCCGTCCACGGCGAGATCAAAATGCTGTTATCGATTACTGCAACCTGGACAATCTTGAGCGGTAGAGGAGCCGGGCCACGCACCACCGACCCATCTGGGGCATAGCGGGAACCATGACAGGGACATTGAAACTGCTGATCTAGGGCGTTCCAGGGGAAGGTACAACCGAGGTGAGTGCAGTTATCAACAAGCCCGATATGATCCAGGGTGTGATCTTCTTTGACAATCAGATAAGTGGGTTCTCCTGCCAAACCTGCAACCAGGGCGCGGCTTTGGGGCGGTTCAGCCAGAATTTGCGAGGCTGGGATTTGTTTCCCTAGAATATCTTTAGCAAGGATAGCACCCCCTGCTCCCGTTTTTTCGCCTGGAGCAATAAAGAATTTGGCAGCAGGATAGAGCGCAGCACCCGCAGTGGCAGCAACAGTTGCTCCGGTAATAAAATTGAGCAGTTGCCGTCTTGATAGGGATGGACTTTCGATTGGAATACTAGTATCCATTATGGATCTCCTTAAAAGTTAATGAGTGAATCCCTTTAAGAGACTGACAAATAAAAAACATCCCAAATTCTCTTGTGGGATGGGTGTCCGCACTACGTGCCACTACGCGAACACCTGTCCCAATATTCAGGGCGGGCAAGATACCTCAAAAGATGGATAATTTATTTTTTGAAAGTCCTTAAAGTTGATTGTTGATCTGGCTGGTATGAATTCCCAGGAGGCGATAAAGACCGCAAAATCCTACTAAAGCTGTCACTAGCAATACGCTACCTGCAATGACAAAACCAATACCCAATCCTGTACCGATGTAAGGGAAAAGTCCTAGATAAAACAACGCCGAAGCCAAGAACAGACGGATCAGGCGATCTAACGAACTAACATTCGTTTTCATAACTGTAATCTCCCATATTGAATGGGCTACAAAACCCTTGAAAAAATCTTGAATGGGTTGCAAAACCCTTAGTGCAATTATGCAAGAAGCAACTCTCAAGGGATTGCAATTTTTTCTGATCTTCTCTTTCATTATAACCCTTAAATAACTAGGAATTTTTAATATCAACAATTATATGTTTCTAGTACAATTCATAGAGTTTATCCAGTATTCAAACATGATTTCAAACAACAGGATGCCATACTCTTTGTGTGATTAATTCTCTATAGCTACTTTGGAAATACCCATTATGAGTTCGGAAAGTTTAGCGGCTTTCAAGCCCTATCTCAGCTTTTTTCACCCTGTTACTATGTGGATCTTGCTGGTCGTTGCGCTCTATGCCATGTACCTGGGTGTGCAAGTCCGACGGACGAGGCTGGCAGACGGAGATATCAAAAAAGAATTGGTGAAGGGTCGGTTCGCCATCCGACTATGAATCGTTATTAATCAGCGATCGCGCGATCGCTGATTAATAAATTGAGATGGAAAAATTACATTGAAAATAATCATATACCGCTATGCCACTCAGATTAATATAAATGCCCCCATTTAGTAAGTGGGCGTAAATAATTAAAGGTTTGTAGTGGGGACTTTAGTCCTCTCTTAAGGGCTAAAGCCCTTGCTACGAGCTAATTCAATTGAATCTTACATTACTTAATATAGTTTGATTTATTCTTACCCACTTACTTAGTATGTTTCGGCAAGTACAAATTGTTGCTGGTTCACTTGTTTTTGTCGGTACAATTCTAGGAGCATTTGTATCGCCTTGGTTTCTAATTCTTAGCGGCTTTATCGGCGCGGGGCTAGTGTTTGCTGGGGTATCAAATACCTGTGCGATGGCTGCCTTATTAGCAAAGTTACCCTATAACCAACGGGGACAGTCGTAGTCATCGAAATTTTGATTGTGTCGCCGTCGAAGCAGATTATTTAAAACCAACTAAATGGGATTCGATTGGCGGCTCCAATGGTAACGCCAACCAAAGCCAAAGGTACAGTAACCAAACAAGTCCAGGGATGACGACTGCTAAAGCAACTGTGACAATCCGCACTCCTTGAACTGGCAGTTTCCAGTGCTGTGCGGTCGCTGCACACACTCCTGAAATTACTTTGTGGCGACGACTACGGTAAAAAGGTATTGTTGTTTTCCCTGAAGTATTTACTTTTGTGCGCGATGGATTAAGTTTTACAATTAAAGAACTAATCAAGCCTATAGAACCCAAAATAGCCGATGGGATGGTAAAAATCGCCAGCCAGTGGGCAAAGAACATCCCTGTAACTAGTTCTCCAAGCCAGGAAGGGTTAGGACAACGAAAGATGATCGCTTCTGACTGACAACCAAAGCGTTCAGCTAAACCCATTCCTCCCCAAGTTAGTAGGAGGGGTAAAATCCCGTAGAAGATGATTATGCCAAGCAAAACAAAGTGCCAACGAATTGAAAGCGATCGCCAAATTGCAATCGATGAAAGCGCTGGGCCAACAAACAACAGTATCAAAATCAAAGGATAGTAAATCATTTCATAGATTTCCTTGGATAGGTTTTTTTGATTTAGATTGAATAACTATTTGGGGTCGATTGAGTAACTTTAATAGTTCAAACCAAAGCAGAGCATCGCCCCACCCCCAAACAAATTGCTAAGTCGGTTGGGTGTAAGAAGGAGAAGCTAAACAATTGACGCAAGAATGGGACATACAACATGATCGCAAGAAAAGCCAGTCCCCCACCAAAGGGCATTATTGGGAGATTTCAAGATTTTTAGGCTGAGGCGAGATGAACAACTTTGACTCAAAATTAGTCCTAAATTTGCCAAAATTAACGTCGTAAACGTTAACGCACGGGCATCAAGTTCGCCTTGTCTGCGATATGGTGCCAACCACAAAGACGACGAAAACAATTACCAAAATTCCCACCCCTTGCAGCACTGCCAAACCCAAAGTTTTCCTACCAAATAATGCTTCTTTTGTGAAATGACAGAGATCCGCGATCGCTTCAAGCTCAGATAAGCCAGCCACGGTATTGAGATCGACGGTGGAAACCATAATCTCGCTTTTTCCTATGAAACATAAAAACGTAACAACTTAGATTGGTTTTTGCTGACTGCTAACTCCATCAGTGGTGCGTCCACTTATTTCACTCTCGTGGATGCGGTAGATTGCGATCGCTTCTGAACGTCCCTCAGCATCAATCCAAGTTCGATTGATCGCAGGTGAGAGCGTTGTATTGCGCTCTTTGATCAAGTGCATTGCGCGATCGATTTCTGAATGCTCCGTAAGGCGTGAGGCTTGACCATTCACAATCACGCTGCGCCAATGAAGGGGCCCGTGAATTTCTTCAACCTGTAGGCAGATTTGTGGATTTGCGTCTATGTCATGAGTCTTCATGCCAACCGTTGTAAACAGGTAGATGTCCTCTTCTTCGAGATAATAATACATTGGCATCACGTAGGGTTTGCCTTCGTGTACGCAGCCAAGATGACCGTATCCTACTTGGTGTAGTAGTTCGTGTATTTCTTTTGAACTCATTTCATCAATATCTAACATTAGTATTCTCCTAAAGATTCAGTTGATTGATAGTGTATTAAAGAGAAACTCTTCCTCTTTAAGGAAAACCAGTTTGGTATCTACCTTGGCGATCGCTGTATAAGTTCTATTTTTAACTCCTACAAGTACCCCGACATCAAAAACTTCACCCGTCTCAATGGTTTCTACAATCTTGCCATTGACTAATATATCTATCTCTCCTTCGAGAATCCCATACATTTCATCACCAGGCTGTCCTTCTTCAAAGATCACTTGGCCTGCTGAAAATACTTTAGGGTCGGATTGTTTTTGAAAGATACTGACTGTTAATACAGGACTTAGCATTAGAGCAACCCCAAATTATTTGTTTTTAAACGAAACCTTTATACAGCTTTAGGCGAACCCAGAAAAATACACTAATTTATGTCAATTAACTCCCGAAGTTTGCAAATTTTCTGATTAGTTCCCTGATATATCATTAAATCAGAAATCATCAAATACTTCTTGTATCTTTCTAGGTAAATAAGTTGAATTTTATCTACCACTTTTGAATGTTTTATGAGAATTTGTATAACTTATACATAAACTAAAACATTTACTCAAACATAATATTTGACCGTGAAACGTTATACTTGTTCTTGTCAAAACCAGGAGACATCAATGGATACACAAAAAAGTATTCGGATTGACCCGCCTGGTGGAATTGCTATGGCGAAATATATCATCCAACAATATGACAAACAACAGCGATCGCAGCAAGAGCAGTCAGAAGAAGCTTTTAACGAAATTGAGGGTAATGCTAACAACCAAGCACAGGAATCTCGCTGGATTACTGCACCCTTGAAACCCACAAATTGAATCTACTATGCTCTGTTACTAGTTTTGCACTTTATTTAATCCGCATTTGCGATCGCGTGTAATTAGGTGTGTCTTGTTTTCATCAATATTGTGGTGTGGAGGAAAATTTTGAAACTAAGACAGATGATCTATCTAGGGATTGTTGGAGCTATTTGTGTGTTGGGGACTCAGCTTGTAAAAGCCCAGTCAGCAGAACCACCCATCACCATCACAAAGATTCTCCAACTGAGTGATATTCCACGTCCCTACACCAATGTTAAGGACTGGCTAGCGCAGCAAAATCAACAGACTGAAGTCACAGCCTTAACTTTTCACCAATGCTCAACGACTAAGCTAATCGGCATTTAAGTTGCATAAAAGCAGGGCTAAAGCCCTTACTACAAGCGAATTATTCTATAAAAATGAATGACGATTAGCTTAACAGTAGTTGCAACAGTTTTAGATCATTAAGTTTCACAAAGAATGATATTTAAGTCACTACGGACATTCTCGCAGCACGGCGGAAATAAACCACCCATTCCCAATCAACAAAACTCTTACGCCGTCTTCATTTTGACTTTTGACTTTTGAATGCGTGACTTCCGCCTTGCGGTACTAGCAAGTTCGTAGTAAAGACTTTAATCCTTACTACGAACTTATTCACCCCTTATAACTAATGAGACAGACGAGTAGTTAGTTAACGCTGAAAGCGCTTGTAGTTTCTTTGACAACTTCATCTGTTTTCGGAGTAACTCGAAGATGCACAATATGCACCGAACAAGGAGCATGGTGAAGGACGTAGTTACTCACACTACCGAGAAATAATTCCATCAGCCCAGAACGACCCCGACGACCCATTACAATTAGGTCAGCGCCATAAGTACGGGCTAAATCACAAATCATCCGGCCAGGATTACCAATATTTTGTGTAAATTCTGTAGTTACACCTGCTGTGTTGGCTTGGGCACAGAAAGATTGCAACATCTGAATTCCTTGATCTTTAAAGGTATCCCACTGCTTTTGATATAACTCAAAGCTTTGACTGTTCAATCCCGGATAGTAATCCATATTAGACAGCATAGGTACGTAAGGACTACCCTCTTCTTCGGGAGATAGGATATGCAACAGCATTAAGTTAGCTTGTGTTAACTTTGCTAAACCCAACGCTTCATCAAAAACCTGTTGCCCTATTTCCGAGCGATCTAATGCAACTAGAATCTTTTTAAACATCATAATAGACCTCCGATTTTATTGCTAATTATCTGGTCTTTACGGTTTTGGGGTTTTTAAATGCTAGATTGTCAAAAATGACTAATCCCTTAACTACAATTTAGCAACTTTTGAATTTGAAATTTATTCATGTCAATTAAAAATGCATCATGTCCGTGGATTGACTTGAGCCAGGCCAGTTGAGCATTAGGTATTAAATTTGCCAATTCTTGTTGTTCTACTGGAGGATAGAGAATATCAGAATCAATTGCAACAACTAAAGTTGGTTGTTGGATACTTTGCAGAATAGACTGATAATCTGACAAATTCGGACTTGTGCGATCGCGTCCCACATTGTGGCGATCCATGACGTTGGTGAGGGTGATGTAAGTGTTGGCATCAAATCGTTCTGTTAGTTTTTGACCCTGATGCTGTAGGTAACTGGCTATAGCAAACTGCTCAGATGCATCATATTGCCGTCCAATGCGACTGATGATCTGGGGTAGGGTGTTCAGGGCGGCCGCATCATGTCAATAAGCAAAGCATATTCTCAATAGAGTGAAAATTATGTCATTAATTCTTGCTTATTGCGAGAAATTTAGGCGATCGCTTTGGGGCTTAAAAAATAATCAAACGCGAAATCCTGATTTTTTCGTTGGTTCTTAACTTTCGTTGTGATCAAGAGTAATTTAGATGCGTTTGCCCTGGTAGGGTGTTGACTCTGTGGCTTTTTAGGAGTTAAGAAATCATGCAAATTA
>JBGTMK010000790.1:0-13672 GCA_041743605.1 Nostoc sp. | reverse complement strand
TTTATGGAGAACTAGATTCTCAGCAAATTAGAGAGATCAAAAATAAGGTGCTGAATGAACTATCTAGAGGCTATCGGACAGGCAGATTCTCTAGGGTTCCTAATCAAATTGGCTTCTATACTTGGGACTCTAATCTGATATTGAAGGGTAGTTCTCGTTAAATTGGGGACTGGGCATGGGGCATTGGGCATTGAGAAGAATTTACTTACTCCCTCATCTCCCTCATCTCCCCCAGCCCCCAATACCCCTATCCCAAAAACAGCTTGTATGCTGGATTCTTATTCTCATCCCAATAGCGGTAGCCTAAGTCATCGAGAAAAGCTTGCCACTCTCCCATCTCATGGGGGGGAACTTGGATACCGACAACGATTCGCCCGTAGTCTGCGCCATTGTTGCGGTAGTGAAAAAGACTAATATTCCAGTCGGGACTCATGGAAGTAACAAACTTCATCAATGCGCCAGGACGTTCGGGAAACTCAAAACGATAGAGCAATTCATTGTGAGCCAGAAGAGAATGCCCACCTACCATGTGCCGCAGATGTAATTTAGTTAGTTCGTCGTCTGTTAAATCAAGGGTTTCAAATCCTTGAGCTTCAAAGGTTTCTACCATCTTTGCAGCATCGGCACGATTTTGAATTTGCACACCGACAAAAATATGGGCTGTTTTTTCATCGGCAATACGATAATTAAACTCGGTAAGATTACGATTGCCAATACATTCACAAAACTGGCGAATACTTCCCCTTTGCTCAGGAATTGTAACTGCAAAGATAGCTTCACGGCGTTCACCCAACTCTGCACGTTCTGCCACAAAGCGGAGGCGATCAAAATTCATGTTTGCACCACAGGCAATAGCGATTAAGGTTTCTCCCTGGATTTGTTCTCGTTCGGCGTAGGCTTTGGCAGCTGCGATCGCTAATGCACCTGCTGGTTCTAAAATGGATCGCGTATCCTCAAATACGTCTTTAATCGCAGCACAAGTATCATCTGTATCAACCAAAATAATCTCATCTACGTACTGCTGACACAAACGGAAGGTTTCTTCACCTACTTCGCGCACCGCCACGCCATCAGCAAATAACCCCACTTGAGACAAGCGCACCCGATGTCCAGCTTTGAGCGATTGAGACATCGCATCAGCATCTACTGGTTCAACGCCAATAATCTTGATTTCGGGACGCAACCGTTTTACATAAGCCCCAATCCCAGAAATTAATCCACCTCCTCCAATTGCAACAAAAATCGCATGGATGGGTTGCTGATATTGCCTCAAAATTTCCATCCCAATGGTTCCCTGTCCAGCAATTACATGAGGATCATCAAAGGGATGAATAAAGGTTAATCCTTTTTCTATTTCTAATTCACGGGCATAGCTATAAGCATCGTCATAGGTGTTTCCATGTAACACGACTGCTCCGCCCCTCATTCTAACCGCGTCCACCTTAACTTGGGGTGTGGTTATTGGCATAACGATAATCGCTTTGGTTCCCAACCGATTGGCTGCAAGGGCGACTCCCTGAGCATGGTTTCCCGCAGACGCCGCAATTACACCCTTTGTCAATATATCTGGTGGCAGTTGCACCATTTTGTTATAAGCACCCCGCAGTTTAAAGGAAAATACTGACTGCATATCCTCACGTTTCAGCAGGAGTTGATTATTCAGCCGCGCAGACAAGTTTGGTGCATACTCCAGTGGTGTTTCCTGGGCAACATCATATACACGGGCAGTCAGAATTTGGATTAGGTAGTCGCAAAACATGAGCGTCAAAGTGTTAGCCAATGCCGATTGAAGATTAATTTTACGTTACAAGCGATCGCACTGGTTTTATTTAATTGAACTATCTCGAAATTTTGATGAAGAGTGCTGAGTTCTGAGTGCTGAGTGCTGAGTGCTAAGTTCTGAGTAAAAACCCAGTTTTTTCAATACTTTGAGCAATCAACACTGTTCTAATCTGTGTGACTACGGCTATATTTGATTTTTGAACTACGGAATTTCAATTCTGTATAATCTATTTTTAGATAATAGACATCTCCGAAAATTAAATATGCATTACCTGAAACCCTTTGTAGAGACGATTTATGAATTGTCTCTACGCCTTTTCTGGAGATGTCTAATATTTTAAAAGGACTTAAATCCAGGAGTTATGTCCTAATATTTATCTGAGAAACTTGATTTTTAGCGTTCACTAAGAAAGAATGAATATTGAGTCTAACATCTTGTAGACACTCTTGGTGACAACTTAACCTTATCCAATGTCCACAGTCCGCGAAAGCGGACTTTTTTTATGTAGACTCAAGTTTTATCGACTCTTATTGCCGACATCAAGGGCTTTCTTAATAGTAATTACAAGTCTATTTATAAATTTTCTGGCTCGAGTTAGATAAATGGGACTCGTGAATGACTATTAAAGACTCATTCACGAGTTTTTGAGCTTTGTCGATAAACTTCAGAACTTTGTCAATGAGTTTTTGAACTCCATTAATGAGGCTCAAAACTCGACTTTTTTACCTCTTGCTTTATGCCCCATACCAAATTAGGAAAATTTACCCTGCATAAGGATTACCGATTCTATCCACAGAGACATTAGAGGAGAATGGCAGACGACCTGGATTTAAGCGTGGTTCGGCTGCATAACCAACAGGAACAACAACAGCGATCGCTAAATCTGGATTATCCCCAGCACCAATTACTTCCTTTACCTGATCCTCAACCCAACCGTTCATAAAACAAGTGGATAATCCCAAACTTTCTGCCGCTAACACCAAATGGGTAGCGGCAATGATGGCATCTTTGATGGCATATTCACGTCGCTTGTCGCCTAGCCCAGCTTGAAATTGCGGGATGGAGGTTTTAAAGTAGTTTACCGTCTTTTCATTCCATGCTCCAGTCTGGAGTCCCTGCTCCAGAATCGGGGTCAAGTCTTGTTCGCCTGCGTTAGGATCGGCCGCAAACACAAAGGTTACAGGTGCTTGGACAATTTGCTGTTGATTCCACGATGCTGCTGCTAGTGCTGCCTTTTGCGCCTCATCTTGCACGAGAATAATTTGCCAGTCTTGGATATTAAAGCTGCTGGGCGCTGCCACGGTCAACTCTACCAGTTGCTTGAGTAGTTCTGGGGCGATGGGGTCTGTTTTAAAAGTTTTGATGGAACGACGTTTAGCGATCGCACTCGGTACATCTAACGGTTGGATTTGGGTGATAGGACTCATGAGATTCTCCTGATAGTTGAGTTATGACCAAATAATTCGTAATTCCTAATTAGGATACAAGCCAATATATTTATTCATGAAACAAAAATAAAAATTATTCCTTGTTTCAGAACAAACAACTTGGCTACACCCATCTAAGGCACAGCCATAAAGTCATAATTACGAATTACGAATTACGAATTACGAATTATGCCTTAATCGGCTCACTAGCAGCCGACCAAAATGGGTAATCTGTATATCCTTCTTCACCGCCACCATAAAAGGTTGCTTGATTAGGTTCATTTAATGGTGCATTCAAAGCCAAGCGTCGGGGTAAATCGGGATTTGATATAAATAATGTGCCAAAGGCGACTAAATCTGCTGCTTTATTTGTCAGTACCGCATCGCCTTTTTCACGGGTATAACCACCATTGACGATGAGTGTACCTGTAAAGCGATCGCGTATGTGACTAGTGGGTACAATTATCCCGCCATGTCTGATGTCTGCTTCAGTGGCTTCATAAAGATGCAGATATGCCAAATTAAACTGGTTCAGTGCTTGAGCCGCATAACCGAATGTCTCCAGAGGATTGGAGTCACCCATATCGTTAAAAGTTCCACTGGGAGAAAAACGTACCCCAACCCGGTTAGAATCCCACACACTAGTTACCGCCTCCGTCACCTCCAACAAGAATCGAGTCCGATTCTCAACGGAACCCCCATATTTATCTGTACGTTGATTAGTGCGATCGCGGAGAAATTGATCTATTAAATAACCATTAGCTGAGTGAATTTCCACGCCATCAAAGCCAGCAGCTAAAGCATTTGCCGCTCCCTGACGGTACTGTTCGACTATCTGGGGTATTTCTGAAGTTTCTAAAGCACGGGGAGTTACAAAGGGTTTTGGCCCCTCATAGGTTGCAGCCTCACCTTTAGGAGCGATCGCAGAAGGTGCTACAGGTAAAGCTCCATTCGGTTGTAAGTCTGGGTGAGAAATTCTACCTACATGCCATAGTTGCAGAAAAATTCTTCCTCCCTCCTGATGTACGGCATCGGTTACTAACTTCCATCCTTCCACCTGTTCTGATGAATGAATTCCTGGTGTAGCTGGATAGCCCTGTCCTTCAGGAGTTACCTGTGTTGCTTCCGCAATAATCAGTCCAGCAGAAGCACGTTGGACGTAGTAGGTAGCATTCAGTTGGTGTGGTACGTTTCCCTCATTTGCTCTATTTCGGGTTAAGGGTGCCATCACTATCCGGTTAGGTAGTTCCAGATTCCCTAATTTGTAAGAAGAAAATAAGTTGATATCAGTTGTCATTGGTTATATCTCCAAATTGTTTGTTTTTAGTCATTGGGAATTGGGCGTTAGCCTGGATTTCTCACCACACCTCTTATAGCCTGTGCAAGTGCCGGGGAGAAGTAATGAGTAAGAAGTTTTTACTCATTACTCATTACTCATTACTTCTCTTCTGCTCCATCAAACGCCTTGAGAAGAGTGAAAAATGCGGGTTAGGAGTGCTGAGTGCTGAGTTAGGAGTTTTGTTTATCCCCCTCATCTCCCTCCCTATGCCCCACACTAAACAATCGACCGAATAACCCCACCATCTACCCGCAAAGCTGCACCATTTGTTGCTGATGCTAGGGGACTCGAAAGATAAACTACGATCGCTGCTACTTCTTCATTAGTTGCAAAACGTTTGATTAAGGAACTTGGACGCACATTTTGGAAAAACTCAGCCTCAACTTCCGTTGGACTTATACCACGTTCCTGCGCCAGGTTGATAATAAATTCTTCAACTCCTTCTGAGCGGGTTGGCCCCGGTAGGACTGAGTTTACCGTGACTCCAGTCCCAATAGTCATTTCTGCTAGACCTCTTGCAATGGCTAGCTGCGCTGTTTTAGTTGTGCCATAGTGAATCATTTCTACTGGGATCTGAATAGCAGATTCACTGGAGATAAAAATTATCCGCCCCCAGTTTTGCTCTAGCTGCTTTTGCAGATATTGCCGACTCAAACGGACTCCACTGAGGACGTTAACCTCAAATATATTTAACCAGTCTTCATCAGTAATATCAAAGAAGGTTTTTGGCTCATAAATACCGACATTGTTTATGAGGATATCAACGTGAGGAACCTCTTGAATGAGTTTCTCTACCCCTGATGCAGTGGCTGCGTCAGCAACAACACCAGAAACTTTCGCGTCGGGTGTAGAATGCTTAATTTTAGCGATCGCTTGGGTTACTCTTTCTTCAGACCGTCCGTTGACAATTACTGATGCACCTTCTTGAGCTAGCCCAAGAGCGATCGCAAAACCAATACCTGCGGTTGAGCCACTCACCAGTGCGGATTTACCCTGTAATTTCAAGTCCATTTCGCTCTTTCCCCTTTAGTTGGAACAGAATGATCTGGGACTGGAGACTAGGAAGTAGGGGAAATGAGGGAGATGAGGGAGATGAGAGGGTTAACAATTCAAAATCAAAAATAAACAAAACTCCTCACTCCTCACTCCTCACTCCTCACTCCTCACTCCTCACTCCCCTTAAATTAAAGATGCTGTGCTAAGGTCTTATTCAAGGTGGTTTTTGGAACTGCCCCTACGACAGTATCGACCTGGCGACCTCCTTTAAAAACCATCAGCGTCGGAATGCTGCGAATTCCATAATGGCTGGCAACAGTAGGATTTTGATCTGTGTTCAGCTTCACAAATTTTACCTGTCCTTCGTATTCAGCAGCAACTTCATCGACTACTGGGCCAACCATCCGGCAAGGGCCGCACCACGGTGCCCAAAAGTCCACTAAGACCGGAATTTCACTTTCCAAAACTTCTTGCTTGAATGTGGCTTCTGTGACATTTGTAATGGATGACATAAATTGCCTTCCTAGTTAATTCTATAATTCGATAATATCGAATAATAAAAATATATGCCACCTGATGAGATAATGCAACTATGAGATTTCTTTATCATCCAGATCGAAAAAATATTTCTTTACCGGGCGTGTTGTATGCATTGGGCGATCCAGTGAGGCTAGAGATTGTGCGTTTGCTGGCGACTGAGGGAGAACAGTGCTGTGCGAAATTTGATTTTGCGATCGCTAAGTCTACGATGTCCAATCACTTCAAGATTTTGCGGGAGTCGGGGATAGTCTTTACACGGAAGGAAGGGACACATCACATTAACATCCTGCGGCGTGAAGATTTAGAGATGCTGTTCCCAGGGTTACTGGATGCTGTATTGAAAGCCGCTCAACCATTGCCTGTTGTCCCTGCGAGTACTAAACAAACAGCTTCAAGGATTTAGGGCATTGGGCATGGGGCAAAATAGTTCCGAGTTCCGTTAGCTGTAGCGGGGCGTTGAGCCAGTGATGAGTAGAAAAAGTGAGATTCCCTACTCAGCACTCATGACTCAGCATTCTTGAGGGGTATTGGGCGATCGCTACCTGTTTAAGAATCTTCTTGTTTTCTAATTTGTGTTTCTAAATCAGCAAAGATATGATTCTAACTAGACTTGTCCGAACTGGGATAAATTCTTCCTTTCCAAGCGCCGCCGCGCCCTTGCCAGTGACGTAGTGCTGAGTCTAGAGTCATCAGGGTATAAAGAAAAGCGATCGCAGGTAAGCTCAACGCGAACCAGGGAGAACATTTATAAAAGCGGATCGTTGGGTAGTAAGCGAAAGTCATCAACAGCCATCCGAATAAACCTGTAAGTGCGATCGCCCAATTGCTCCAAATTGCACCCAGAATTACACACACAGGTGGAACTAGATAAATTAGAGGCATTCCCACTAAAGTTCCCAATAGTAATAATGGAGAATAATTCAGTTGGGTATAGGCAGTACGAGCAACCATATCCCAAATCGTCGCCAGAGAGTCATAGGGACGCAAACTCCGAGTCAAGCTACTCAATCCTAGCCAGATACGTCCTTTAGTGGGGATTGGGTACTGGGTATTGGGTATTGGGGAAAACTCTTCCCTAGTCGCCAGTCGCCAGTCCCCAGTCCCTCTTTTAACAGCCTGAGCCAAAGCGCAATCGTCAATTAAAGCTTGGCGAATGACTTGAATACCCCCAATTCGCTCTAAAGCTTCACGGGCGATCAGAATAGATCCCCCAGCAGCGGCGGCTCTGTGATTGTTGGGATTATTAACCCAGCGGAAGGGATAGAGTTTTTGGAAGAAAAACACGAAAGCTGGAATCAAAAGTTTTTCCCAAAAGCTCTCACATCTGAGTCGTACCATTACCGAAACCAGGTCTAAATCTTCCTGCACAGCTTTAGCAACGAGTCGGCGGAGATTACCAGGATCGTGTTCGATATCTGCGTCAGTTAGCAAAAAATAATCGGGTGCAAATTTACTAGCGCTCTTTATACCCTGTTCAACTGCCCAAAGTTTACCCGACCAACCAGGAGGCAGTGATTCACCAGTGATAATATGCAATTGCTGGGGTTTACCTACAGCGTGTGCCACACCTTCGGCAAAATTTGCTGTCCGGTCTGTGCTGTGATCGTCTACCAAAAAAACGTTGAAAGAACCAGGATAATCTTGGAGTAGGAGCGATCGCAAACTAGTTGGTATCAATTCAGCTTCGTTACGGGCTGGAACGACGGCACAAACCACAGGTAACGATTCTAGCTGAGTTTCTCTAATCTCTAATTGTTGGTCTGTCCGCCAAAACTGTCCCCAAAAACACAGTAATCCTAACCAAATTGTCAAGGATAAGAGCATCAATCCTAATACAATTACATCCATGACCTATTGCAAATTTTCAGCGACTCAGACAGAATACTATGTCTACTGAATATAGGAAAAATTTTTTATCGGATTGCCGTATTCAAAACTAGTGTTTAGTGTTGAGGTATAGTATTTGATGCAAACACAAGATAGGGTAAAAGTCAATCAAGTCGCAACAGCGATCGCAGCTAGCCAAAAATATCTGCTTTCAATTCAAAATCCGGCAGGTTACTGGTGGGCAGAGTTAGAATCTAATGTCACCATCACTGCTGAAGTCGTCCTTTTACATAAGATCTGGGGAACAGACCAAACCAGACCTTTACACAAAGTTGAAGCATATCTGCGTCAAGAGCAACGAGAGCATGGCGGCTGGGAACTTTATTATGGTGATGGCGGAGAACTTAGCACTTCCGTTGAAGCCTACATGGCGCTCAAACTGCTAGGTGTACCAGCAAACGATCCGGCGATGATTCGGGCACAAGCTTTTATTCTCCAACGGGGTGGTATCAGCAAAACTCGGATTTTTACCAAGTTACACTTAGCCTTGATTGGCTGCTACAACTGGCGCGGTATTCCCTCGCTACCGCCTTGGATAATGCTGTTGCCAAAAGCTTTTCCTGTCAATATCTACGAGATGTCTAGTTGGGCACGTTCCAGCACCGTACCATTACTGATTGTATGCGATCGCAAACCTGTTTTTCTCTCTGACTCAGCTATCAGCCTAGATGAGCTATACGTTGAAGGTGTTGATCGAGTCCGGTGGGAATTACCCCAAAGTGGCGACTGGACAGATTTATTCCTCACCCTAGATCAGGGATTCAAGTTGGCAGAAAGCCTTAATTTAGTACCCTTCCGTGAAGAAGGCATCAAAGCCGCCGAAAAATGGATTTTAGAGCGCCAAGAAGCTACAGGCGACTGGGGCGGCATTATACCGGCAATGCTGAATTCAATGCTAGCTTTGCGGTGTCTGGATTATGACCGAAGGGATCCGATTGTAGAACGAGGTTTGCAAGCAATTGATAACTTTGCCATTGAAACCGAGGATAGTTATCGGGTACAGCCTTGTGTTTCACCAGTTTGGGATACAGCTTGGGCGATGCGTGCCTTAGTAGAATCTGGCTTTGCACCAGATCATCCCGCCGTGGTGCAAGCTGGAGAATGGTTGTTGCAAAAACAAATTTTAGACTACGGAGATTGGGCTGTAAAAAATCGCCAGGGAAAACCAGGGGCTTGGGCGTTTGAGTTTGACAATCGCTTTTATCCCGATGTAGACGACTCAGCTGTGGTGGTGATGGCGCTGCATTTAGCGAAACTCCCCAATGAAAAAATTAAGCAAGCTGCGATCGCTCGTGCCTTAAACTGGATTGCATCTATGCAATGTAAGCCCGGTGGATGGGCTGCTTTTGATTTGGACAACGATCAAGATTGGCTCAACTCTATCCCTTATGGCGACTTGAAAGCCATGATTGATCCAAACACCGCAGATGTTACGGCTAGAGTATTAGAAATGCTGGGTGCTTGTGATTTGTCAATTGATAATTATAATTTGGAGCGATCGCTAACTTATCTTCTGCGCGAACAAGAAACTGAAGGCTGTTGGTTTGGTCGTTGGGGTGTAAATTATATCTACGGCACTAGTGGCGTTTTGTCAGCCTTAGCATTAATTGATCCTCAAAGGCATAAACTCAGTATAGAACGGGGAGCAGCTTGGTTAGTTAGATGTCAAAATCCAGACGGTGGTTGGGGCGAGACTTGCCGCAGCTATGATGATCCCAGTCTCAAAGGCAAAGGAAATAGTACTGCATCTCAAACTGCTTGGGCAATAATAGGGTTGATCGCAGCAGGTGAAGCAACTGGTAAATTAGCTCTTGAGGCTATTGAGCAGGGAATTAGCTACTTAGTGGCAACTCAAAAACCAGATGCTACTTGGTTTGAGGCGGACTTTACAGGTACCGGTTTCCCTTGCCATTTTTATCTCAAATATCATCTGTATCAACAATACTTTCCTTTAATCGCGCTAGGTCGCTATCAAGCAGTTATTAAAAAAGGTTAATTGTTGTTACTGTGGTAGGGGCGAATTAATGTTATGCCCTTACCACGTATTACTTCCATAAAAAAGCGTTTTTTTGTGTATGTACGCGCGTTAAAAAAATATTTTTTGTATAAATACTGTGTATGTTTTTCGTAAAGTTACGAACAAGCTAATTGTGGCAGTTGGAAAAGCAATATAAACTAACAAGCAGAAATGTAGCTAGTAAATAGTTAGCGTAGGCGTAGCTCGTCGTAGACATCGTAGTTTTGTTTATTAATAAATTCCATATATAAAGCGCATTGTTGTGCTGATTTGTCTTTGAGACATATTTTTCAAACAGCAATATCTAAAACAGACTACGCCTATGCACAAACTCTACTTGGAACTTTATAACAATGCTTCACTTTGGAGCATAGAACTTCAAGTTTACTAAATTTAAAGCTCACTACCTGACTAACAAAAAATAAAGACAGGAGAAAATCATGGCTAATTCATCATTTGATGTCTCAGAACTAAATGGCAGCAACGGGTTTGTTATAAAGGGTCGTAGCTATTCAGTTAGCAATGCAGGGGATATTAACAATGATGGCATTGACGACTTGATTATTGGGCAACCTTTTGCCTCCCCTAACGGTATTGATCGGGCTGGGCAAAGCTATGCGGTGTTTGGAGGGGCGAATGTTGGCAGTAGCGGCATCTTCAACCTCTCTGACTTAAATGGCACTAATGGCTTTGCTATTAACGGCATTGCTGAATTTGACTTCTCAGGCAGATCGGTCAGCAATGCAGGGGATATTAACAACGATGGCATTGACGACTTGATTATTGGGGCACCTTTTGCTTTTCGCAACGGCATCGCTCAAGTTGGGGAAAGCTATGTGGTTTTTGGGGGGACGAATGTGGGCAGTAGCGGCATCCTCAACCTCTCTGACCTGAATGGTACTAATGGCTTTACCATCACCGGCATTGATGAAATTGACACTATAGGCAACTCGGTTAGCAATGCTGGGGACATTAATGGTGATGGTATTGACGACCTAATTATCGGGGCACCTTATGCCGGCAAAGAAGCCCCTGGTAAAGGGCAAAGCTATGTGGTGTTTGGGGGGACGAATATTGGCAGTGGCGGCAGTTTTAAGCTGTCTGACCTGGATGGGATTAATGGCTTTGCCATTAATGCTATTGGTTTTGACTCTTTAGGCTACTCCGTCAGCAATGCCGGGGACATTAACAACGATGGTATTGACGACCTGATTATTGGAGCATATCTTGCCGACCCTAATGGCAACGAAGATGCCGGACAAAGCTATGTGGTGTTTGGAGGGACGAATGTCGGTAGTGGCGGCAGCCTGAACGTCTCTGACTTAAACGGCACTAATGGCTTCGCCATTAACGGCATTGTTGCAGGTAGCGAATCAGGCTCCTTAGTCAGCAATGGGGGAGATATCAATGGTGATGGCATTGATGATCTGATTATTGTGGCGCCTCGTGCCTCCGCTAACGGCGTCTTTCAAGCAGGGCAAACCTATGTAGTGTTTGGCGGGACGAATGTCGGCAGTAGCGGCAGCCTTAACCTCTCTGACTTAAATGGCACTAATGGTTTTGCCATTAACGGTATTACTGAGAATAGCTTCTCAAGCGGGAGCTATGCGGGTGATGTCAACGCTGATGGTATTGACGACCTAGTTATAGACTCATCTAGTATCCAAGGCTATGTAAGCTATGTAGTGTTTGGAGGGACGAATGTGGGCAGTAGCGGCAGCCTTAACCTCTCTGACTTAAATGGCGCTAATGGCTTTGCCGTTAACGGTACTACGGGGGGTAGTTATGCGGGTGACATTAACGATGATGGCATTGACGACCTAATTTTAGGCATCTATAGTAGCTCAAATGGCTATGTGTTATTTGGGGGCCCAAATATCGGGGTCGGCCCTCTTAACCTGACGGGAACTTCTGGTACAGATACTCTTGTAGGCACAGCTAGCAACAACATCATCGATGGTTTAGCTGGTGATGATACCCTAACAGGCAGTGGTGGTCAAGATAAGTTTGTGATTCGCCGAGGTGATGGCAATGACATCATCACTGATTTTGGCGGTGTAGGCAAAGGTTCAAACCCATCGGCGGCAGTAATTGGCAATGTTGACACACTGCAATTTACAGGTAGTGGCTTGACTGCAAGAAATCTGCAATTAAATCAAAATGGCAACAACTTAGAAGTCTCCTTTGAAAATGTGCCTAATACCAAAGTTACTCTGGAAAATTTCCAATTAGAAAACCTGGATAATTTGTCTGCTTCTGGAACAAGACCAGTAATTGGCAACATCCTCTTCGATGGACAGACCAGTGTTACCGACAGTTATGATGTCTTCAATGCCAACTGGAACTTTAGCAGTATTTTACGTCTGAACACGGTGACATTCCTTAATGACTTGAACAATAACATCGCAGGTTTTGACAACTCTAATGATGTGATTAATGGTCAGGGAGGTAACGACAAAATCGACGGCAAGAGTGGCAACGACCTGCTGCGGGGTGGCGCTGGTGATGATACTCTCATTGGTGGTGCGGGTAATGATACCCTTGTTGGTGGTGCGGGTGCTGACAGATTTCTGTACAACACCAATGCTGTCTTTGCCAGTGCTGCTGTTGGTGTAGATGCGATCGCTGATTTCAAACACTCCCAAGGTGACAAAATTATCTTGGATAAGACTACCTTTAGTGCTATTACTTCTGCTGCGGGAACGGGTTTTAGTAATGCCAGTGATTTTAAAATTACTTCTTCAGCAGCAACCAGCACAGCGAGAATAGTGTATGACCCTGTGAGTGGACAGTTGTTCTACAACCAAAATGGCAGCGCGGCTGGTTTTGGCAGTGGTGGTCTATTTGCGACTCTGAGTGGTGCGCCGACTTTGATAGGTTCAGACTTCATCATTCAAGCGTAGTTGATTAATAGGGCACATCCAATACGCTTGGGTTAAGCTTTTTTCTCTCCCCCCCCCCTGCTGCCTTAACAGATAAATTACCTTAACCCAATGTTCAGCAAAACATACCATAATTATCAACTTAAAACAATTTTCTTAAAAAAAAAAGGGGAGACTATGCCTCACCTTTTTTTTAACTCAAAACTATTACAGCACCCGCTTGAAGAAAGTCACTAAATCCTCAATGTTCGGTGTGTTAAGTAAATCTACGACTTCTGTAGCTTTTTCAGAAGGTATATAGTCATCTGGTATACCAATGATTGAAGTTCCCAAGTTTTTGGCTAATTGATACCAAAAAGCTAATTTATCATCAGCATTCATTGCAGCGTATTCTTCAGTAGGAATTGCTGTTTCTCCTACTTCATCTTGGTTGAGCAACTGACGCAAAGCAAAAAGATGTTCCGCCTGTGGTAGGTTTTGAATTTGTGCAACTAAATTTGCAGTCCTGTCATTGGGCACATCATTGAGAGCGATCGCTGGAATTTCACCAGCAATTTCATCATACACTAACGCTAGAACTATCAAGCGATCGTCTGTATCTAAATTCCGAAATTTGGATACACTTTGCTCTAAAAAGTTGATGTTTGTAGAAGTCATAAGCATTGGACTTTGGACAAAAAGAAAATAGTTCGCGAGTCTCACTCGCGAATAAATGAATGATTAATCTTGTTTATAGTGACGAGCAGAAAAAAAGCATAGCCATCAGACCCCCAACAAATAGTAATATCAACTACAAAGTAT
>JBGTMK010000789.1:0-16590 GCA_041743605.1 Nostoc sp. | reverse complement strand
ATTATGGAGACAATAGATTTATCCAGGTGCGATCGCCCCAGAAATTCCCTTGACTTTTTATAGGATGTAGAAAGGCGAGATTAGTTTTGCTAAGTTAATTTTCCGGCGTTGCTTTTTGCCTTTATGATAAAATTTTATTTTCTCACACTATGACTTCAGATATTAAACCCATTTTTGATCCTCTGGCTGACGAAGGGTCAGCCATAGACTGGAACCAGTTGCTGACAAAAATCCTAGTCGCTTTCGACTGCTCTACAGGTACTATCCATGTTCTGGATCAAGACAGTCAGATATTGCACCTAAAGGCTTACCAGGGCATTCCAGAATTCCTGTTACCTAAAATGGAGATAATTCCCATTGGCAAAGGGATGGCGGGTGTCGCCGCCGAACGCAAGCGACCCGTACAGATTTGCAACCTGCAAACCGATGAATCAGGAGTAGCCAGACCTTCGGCAAAAGAAACGAAGGTAGAAGGCTCCATCACGGTGCCGCTTATACTGAATGGTCAATTGTATGGTACTTTAGGTATTGCCAAGCCGGTTCCCTACGAATTTACTCCAAAAGAGGAAGAGACACTGATGGAGATTGGAGAGTCCATTAGCCGGAAAATCGTCAGTTAACAGGAGTAGCTAAACAGATACCTAGCTTATTTGTCAAAACACTCCATTGCTATTTGTACTTTCTCAACTTGCCTGGGTGCTTGCATTTTGTTAAATAGTGCGATCGCTTGCACAAAACTTTCTCTACTTTCGTCAATATTACCCATTTTTTGATGAGTCAGTGCCAACTGATAATAAGCCTCAGCTAAATTAGATTTAGCGCCTATTTTATCCAGAATTTCTATTGCTTCTGCATGATGGAAAATTGCTCTGGCAAATTCTCCCTGATCTCTATATAATGCCGCTAGACAACTTATTGCTTTCGCCTTCACCTGGGTAAAGTTATTTTCTTCGGAAGAAAATATCGCTCTTTGACACAAATCAAAGGACTTTTTAATATTACCTAAGTTTTTATAAGTTAAACATAAGGTAATTAAGCTATGTCCAATTCCCCACAAAGTTACTCTAGTTGATGAATATATTGCAGAAAAAGCATCTTCAGCAAGATAAGAAGTGTCTTCTTTTAATCCAGAACATGATTGAACAAAAGCCAGACAGCACTGACCATAAGCCATATAATCATCAAGATTTATATCTTGTTTTGCCAAGTCACAAACAGATTTGAAACAATCTTCCGCTGCTTCCATTTCCAATAGATCAAGTCTGCAAAGTCCTGTATTGAAAATCACAGAAATTTTTATTAGCTTTACATCTAAATTGTTTAATATTTCTTCGGATTTTTTATAGCATTCTAGAGCTTCTCCAAAGCAACCGATAATTCGATATGTATAGCCTAGTATATTGTAAAGTTTAATCAATCTTTCTGGCGATTTTATATCGTTTATTATCCGCTTAATTACGGTGAAATTTTTCTGGAGCAGTCCCAATTGGTAGAATGAGGAACCTAAAGGCAGCCCCGTACCCCACTTTTTACCTCGTCCTTGTAATATTACATCACCAGCTTGCTCAAAATCACTAATTTCTACATAATGATAATAAGCTTCTAAAGCGGTCAATGCATCTGTAATGTTTTTGACTGATTCAACCCTTTGTGCCCAAAATTCTGCGGCTTTTCGGTTTACTAATTCCCATTCTCCACTGACTAACCTTAACCTGCTGATTGCTTCATCACGAATTACAGGATGCAACCAGTACTGTCCTTTTTTTGCTTCTATTAAAGACAAATCTTGCAAGGCTTTTATCACACGTCTACGTTGTTGTTCGGGTAGATCCCAAAGCAAGCATAAAACTCCTTCAATCGGTACTGAAAGAATATCTTGATAACGATAGCATCCTAAACGACATAAGAGACGATAGGCTTCTATATCAATTTGTTGAAGACGGTTAAATTGACTAGCAACTAAATCTTTTAACTCTCTTTCTATTAATAAACTTGTACAGTTTTCTTGCCAATAAGTATGTATATCTCCATGAAAATCTGTCAATATTGCTCCTCGGAGAATTTGCATTGCTTTGGCATTACCTCCACAAGCTTTGCACATTTCACTGAGAATAGTAGAATCACAATTAATGTGGCGTCGGCTGAAAAACTGTCGCCAAGCTTCATCATCTAAACCTTCTAATGTGTAGAGATGAACTTCTACGCTAGACTCTCGCAAACGCTCACGACTTGTTACTAAAGTAACTGAATGCACATCTGAATCTGCCAATACTCTTAATAGCTCAACATAAGGGCGACGATATTCGATAAACTTGCCATTTTTATCGAGAGCAGTTTCTAGATTATCGATAAATATTCCAATTTTAACAGTCTGCTCTCGCAATTTCCGCCGTAATCGCTCTAAATTGATGCCAAAATCGCGTCCTGGTTCTTCGTTAAAGTCTCGCCGCAGCCATTCTTCAACCACACTCTCCACAGGAGTGATGTTTTGGATTTCTGTCGCCATCCATAGTTCTAGTACAAAATCAAATTTTTGACTTTTAAAATATTTGCGTGCTAATGTAGTTTTGCCAACGCCGCCTTCACCCTGGATGAGGATAACTTTTGCTCCTCGACTGACGAGGGTATGGAGATCGGCTATTTGGCGATCGCGCCCCACAAAGTTAGAATCTAAATCTTGGCCTTTAGCACCATTAATTGCTGAATTTAGAATTTGAGAAGCTTTTTGCAACTGTTTAGTTGCTCTAAATCCCTGAACCACGCCTTGGAATGTTGATTTTGAGACTTTCTCGCCTAGCACATCTGATAGTAGATGCCAAAGTCCTGCACCAACTGCTTTTAAATGCGCTTCTGTATAACCACGGCTGTTGGCTATATCCTGGTAAGTCCGCTTTTCATCCTCCCACAATTGACGCAAGATAATCCTTTGAGTTTTATCTAAATGTTCTCCCTTCTTGAGAAAAACCAAGTTATCTACAAACTCTAAGGCTTCTTCTGCACGCATTTGGGAACTTAATGTATCTTTTTTACTTGATTATAACCATACTTTTACTACTTCTTCCTACTCTCTATACTACAAAATACTTTTTCCTACTCGTAGGAAACTTACTTTATCCAACTGCAAAAGACTTTTGACTGTATTACTCTTGTAATTAATACAGGCGAAGTTAAGTTAAGCGCCAAGAAAAAGTGGTTGAGGAGATACTTTACCAGGGCGACTACTGCAAGCTTAGTAAATCACAGATGTCTTATGTCCGCCAAGTCACCCAGAATAAGCAGTTTGTAGTGGGGACTTCAGTCCCCAAAGCTAGAACTCTAGTTCTAACTGCGAGGATCAGCTTGATTAACCGGACATGATCTTAAGACCGTTCCATATTAATCACTCATGAAAGTGGTGTCTACTAAACAGGCAGTGGATATTAACTAACTAGATTCTGTAGAGCGTATTTAGAAGTAAGTATGTTCTTTACCCTACAGGAGTTTCAATGATGTTAGACAAAGATTGTCATCATGATTGCAATCAGAATCAGTGCCCTTTTGCTCAAGATACACATAATCCCAATAGATATGTCTGTCTCAAATGTGGTGTTGAGCGAGAAATAAATAAGTATTCTTCTGGTTTTAGCTCATTTTTACTGCTGTTGTTGAGCTTGTTTATCGCATTTCAACTGCTAGTTAATTATGAAAAGCGAAATGATACACAAAGACAGCAACAGTATTTAAATAATTCACCCAATAAGGCAAATATCCACGTGTAAAAAAATCTTCAGACTGGGCACGATTTGCCATAGCCTTCTTTTTTAAGGGGAAATGGAAAATCAAAAAGAATATTCACGGCTCAAAAAATCAGCTACTTTCGTGAGTAAAATTATGGACACAAATCAGGATACGCTTTTATTTCGCTTTGCTTCTAAATCCTTGAAATACTTTTTGTTATTGCTGTTTGGCATTGCGATCGCTTACGTTTTATCAACTGGCTTGGGTATATTATATATCATACCCATACTGCTGTACCTTTTACAACAGTTTTTGCTTCCACTGGGAATTATTCTGTTGTGTTTAATAACAACAGCAGTAATTATTGAATCTCTGCGTTAAGAATCGAGGGGGTGGGGAGTAAAGACTTATCTCCCTTATCTCCGTATAAGGAAGTTTTTCTCTAAACACTATGTGTCATTTATTACTACCTTATTTTAAAGTAATTTTGTTTAATAAAACTTCAAATAGGTTTAATATCCTTAAAAATATTTTGCGGAGATTTAGGTAAAAAATGTATAGCTGAATCTTGCAAAACACTAAAAGCGTAGCTTGCTTAGAGTAAGAGTACGCAGACTCGCTAACATAATTAATTGTTTGTAAGGGTTTCAGACATTTAAAATGGCGTAAGAAGCTCGGAATACAATTCTTTTGACTTTTGACTTCCGCCTTGCGGTACTAGATGGGTGTTTTCCACCCTACTTATCCAAAATTTTTATAATTAACTAACACATTGATACTATCAAAACGCAACTAAGTAGAACGGCGTGAATAATTCAAGGTTTGTAGTGGGGACTTTTGTCCTCTCTTAAGGGCTAAAGCCCTTACTAAAAGCTAATTCAATTAAATTTTACATTACTTAATGTAGTTTGTTTTTTTCGCCGACTTACTTAAATAAAATAGTTTAATTTATGTTATATTTGCAATGTGATTACTCACTTATATGTTAATATTAATTTAGTTACTTTAAAATATAAATTAGATTCTTAAGAAGCTAACATCTATAACCTGACAAAATTAATGCTCGATTTTAACACCTTAGCTGAATTCTCTCGTGGCAACTGCATAAGTATTTGTGCATTTCTCGTACCAGCGAACTTACTTGTCACAATTTTAACAATGAGTCTGGTAGCGTTACGTCGTCCATCACGTCAAGTGTGGCAATCTGCTGGAATTGCTAGCTTTTTCGCTTCTACAATGATATTGCACGTATATACTTGGTTTATGGCCGGTGTGGTCATGGCTCCTACTTATATCTTGCTGTGGCTAGCAATTACGTGTCTAGTGACTAATTTAGCAGCAATTCTTTTTCAAAGACGCTACAGTAACGCTCCTAGTCTTTCTAACTGAAGTCTATAGAATTCGTAATTCGTAATTTAAGAGAGTTCAAGAGCAAGCATTGGTAGGATGGTGGTAGCAGGGCTTTTAAATTCACTGCTAAAGCAAAATGCTGACGAGGTTCTTCCCCTTGCAATGAAATCTCTCTTTGCAAAAATTTTTTAGTATCTTCTTCGCTATTAGGGCCAAAGGTCAAATAACGCACAACTTCACGATCGCTCGCATATTGATGAACCTCTTGCCAATCTAATTCTACAAAGTCTTGCAGTATGAGACGTTGGGTTTCTAGTGGTAGATTCATTTGGGGAATTCTGCACGTAACTGATTGACAACCCGATCTAGTTCCACAGAATGGGCGGCCTTGAACAATAAACGATCGCCAGCTTGCACAAATGTCTTCAATCTAGCTACCAAATCAGCATGAGTTGCAAAGCACTCCGATGGAATTCCTTCAGCACTTTTTGCCATCGCTTCAGCATCTTGTCCATCTACCAAAACCAACAAGCCATCTAAATTCAACTTTCGCACTGTTTCTCCCACTCGCTGATGCAACTGCCGCGATCGCTCTCCCAATTCTTTCATTGCACCCAATACGGCAATCTTTCGCTTTCCGGGTGTGTCTGCCAATAATTGCAACGCTGCAACCATGGCTTCTGGTGCAGCATTATAAGTTTCATCTAAGATTACCACATCATTGGGTAAGTTAAATCGCTGCGATCGCCCTGTGGGCATATCCACCATCACACCTGCTTTTAGGGATTCCCAATCGATCCCCAACACTTTTGCCACCGCTAACGCTGCCAAGAAATTAGTCGCATTGTGACGACCAGGTAGAGGTAGAGGTAGTTGGATTCCGGCAACTTCTATCTGGTCGTTATCAATTAACTGCCCTTGAATATCGCCACCAGAAAAACCATAAGTCAAAACTTCTCCGTGCCAAACTTTCGCTGCTGTGGCTATTAATAGAGGATTGTCGTGGTTGAGAATTGCCACACTATCACCAGGCATTTCGGCTAATAACTCACATTTTGCCTCAGCGATCGCTTCTTCGGAACCGAGTAACTCAATATGCGCCGTCCCCACATTGGTAATTACACCAATTGTTGGACGCGCTATTTGCGTCAGTTCGGCAATTTGTCCTCTACCGCGCATTGCCATCTCAATCACGGCATAGTCATTTTCTGCGCCAAGTTCTAAAAGAGTCTTCGGGACACCGATTTCGTTGTTGTAATTTCCATAAGTTTTGTGAACTCGCCCCTTGCTTCCTAAAACTGCGGCGATCAATTCTTTGGTTGTAGTTTTACCCACCGAACCGGTTACACCAATTACAGGAATATTAAAGCGATCGCGCCACCATCGGCCAATTTTTTGATATGCCTTCAGGGTGTCTTTTACCTGTAATACAGGAAATCCGGGATTTTCGTATTCAAAATCTACAATGGCAGCTATTGCACCCTTGGCGATCGCTGTTGGCACAAATTCATGTCCATCAAACTTATCGCCTCGTAAAGCTAAAAACACTTCACCTGGCCTTAGGGTACGGCTATCTGTTTGGATACCGCTACTTATTTGTGTTAAGGCAGTTTCAGATAAATTTAGAGTATTGGCCAAGAGAACTTCAACCAGTTGGGTTAGGGTAGTAGAACAACGCATAATAAGTAATTTACAATTTAAAGTTCAAAATTATAAAATCGGATTATGACACAATACTGCATTTAGCAACAAGATGTCCGACTTATCGAAAAAGTCAGGAATTTAAGCCTAGCCACAATAACATCAAAAATAGTGCCAAAGAAACTTAATTCCTTTGGCACGCTTTATTTATAAGCTATTTATATAGTTTAATTAGGCATATCTTCTATCGTCTATCCCCGATTTTTAATCAAAATTACCTGCACAATTTGTATTGCTATTTCACTAGAAACCCCTAATGCTTGATATAAATCATTTAAGAAGTTTTTTTCTTCTTCAGCTATAATACCTTCAGCTAAGACTAAATCGGTAGCTACTGCAAAGGCTACTTCCCGCAAGTCTTGAGATAGAGAATCTTTTGCTGCACTAAATAAAGCATTAAAACCATCCCCCTGAAGAATGCCCAAGATTTTGTCAAACAGCCTGTTCATCATATCATGGGGATAACTTTTAAAAAGTTTCATCCGGGACAGCACAGAAGTGATAGAATTTGCTTGCTCAACAGAAAGATAACCGTCTGACGCGGTTGCCGTCAAGATAATGACAGCAAAAGCCTCTGCTGGACTGAGTGCTGCTTGAGTTTGGCTTTCTGTACCCAACACAGCGTCGAATAGACCCATTGTAGTAGCTCCTTGGTTAGAGTCCCAATAGCGCTACAGCTACCTGTGTTTTTGGTAGATTTCCAGATAATAAGACTGTAACGCCGTGAGACTTTCATGCTTTAGTGTTCCCAGGATTTATTCACGGCGAACACTTGCACCTAATGGTTTTTGGCAAGAACTACACTGCATTTGTGAACTTAGGGTTCTCCTGTTTTTTCTATCGTCTCAATTACCGCCAAACCTATACCAGAAGCTGCTATTAACAGTACTATTGATATCAAATAGGCGTTGGTCAGCATCTGTAAGGCTTCATCGAAAAAAATATAGGTGGTCATTGCTTCACCTTTTGAAATTTGTGCTGCTAGTATTTTTTATTTCTCCACACCCCGATAGGTGTATTTCGCTGAGAAACTGCTAGCAATTGCATCTTAACAAAACTTTAGCTCTTTCAGAACCCCACTCAAACTTTTTCTTTCTGAAGATTCGATGAAGTTTATCGAAAAGGGGATTGGGGATTGGCAAGAATTTTCCTAACTCTTAACTCCTAACTCTCCCCCTCAACACTCTTGAGGGGCGTTGGGGCGGTGTATAAGGAGGAGATGGTGATGGGAAAACTCTTCTCCCTTGCTCTCTTGCTTCTTCCCCAGTCCCTAATTCCCAATCTCCATTCCAAACAAGGAAAGCTTAAAAGGACGTAGCAATCTGAAAATTGTTTGGATTTTCAGATTACTACTGGTGGGCTTTCTGCTCCAATACTTGTAAACAGCGTTCAATTGTCGCTACAACTGATTGAGAAAGACTATCAAAGTCATAACCACCTTCTAAGCCAAACAGAATTTTATGAGTTATCCCTAGACAATAATCAGTAAATAAAGCGTAGTCTTCTGGCTGCAAATTTATACTTGCCAAAGGATCTGCGGCGTTGCCATCATAACCAGCACTCACAATCAATAAATCCGGCTGAAAGTTAGCTAAAAACGGTACGACTTGTGTTTCAAATAATGGCTGATATACTGCAATATCACTACCAGGGGGTACTGGTAAATTTAAGACATTATTATGAAACCCGCGTTCTGCGGCTCTCCCAGTACCGGGATAGCAGGGATACTGATGTAGGGAACAGTAGGCGATGCGTGCTTCAGTTTCGACGATCGCCTGAGTACCATTACCGTGATGCACATCCCAATCTAAAATGGCGACACGGTTAACTTCGGGTTGTTCGAGGGCAAATAAAGCTGCGATCGCCGCATTAGAAAATAGGCAAAATCCCATCCCCGCGTCACTTTCTGCATGGTGTCCTGGGGGACGTGCTAGTACAAAAGCTGGGTTGGCCGACTTTAACACAACTTCAACTCCATCCAACCACGCACTGACTGCCAACAATGCCACATCATAACTGCGCGGTGAAACTGGCGTATCTCCATCTAAAGGGCCGCCGCCACTAGAAGCGATTTGCCAAAGTTTTTTGATGTAGGCTGGGCTATGTACTCTAACCAACGAAGACATCAGTGATGGTTGTTCTAATGCTGGTGTAGGCGATCGCCACGAAACTTGATCTGCAAATATGGCTGCTTTTAGGGCATTTGCGATCGCTATCAAACGTTCTGGTTTTTCGGGATGGTATTTTCCAGTCTTGTGATCTAAAAATTCGTCGGAATAGATGACTGGCAGCATAGAACAAAAAAGGTTAGCAGCAGTGACACTGAAGCTATTGTATCCTCACTAGTACAAACAGTTTTTCCTTGTATTATTGAACTACTCCAGCATAGGCGGATGGAGATTCCTGACAGCCCGTGCTGACAGTGGGACTCAAGTATCCCTCTAGACCCTCAAACTAGCGCCCATACCAGAGGCGTAGGCATTGGGCTTACTTTTGGTTTGGATTTAAGCTTTCAGAGTTCATCACTTTTGCCAGTTAGGTACGCTCTGCATTCTGATATTGCTTGTCAGTTGTTTAGGCTTTCTGCTTAATTAAAAACAGTAGTGACTTACTGTGCCGGAGTCTCACCGAAACTAGAATGCTTCAACACGTAGATGATTGTTCATACTTACTTTTCTATTTTATCGTCAAAGACGATTGTCTACTTCGCAACGCTTGACAGACCGCTATCCATCCCCTGAGCTATAGACAGATGGGGTTTTCCGCTAATTCAGATAAAAAACTTTTTGGTTTACTGTTAAAGCGTTGGTCGTTTACTTTCGAGAATTTCTGTTGCAATCTTTGCAGAAAGAGGACGGTAAAATAGAAAACCCTGTACATCATCGCAGTTGATAGATTTCAAAAACTCAAATTCCTCTTGTTTCTCTACCCCTTCAGCTGTCAACTTCAATCCCAAACTCTGTCCCAAGGTAACTATGTCCTTGATAATATGAGCTACTTTGGTATCCTGCGTTAAATATTGAATGAAAGATTTATCTATTTTCAGATTGTGGAGTGGCAAAAGCTGTAGGCGTGAGAGCGAGGAATGACCCGTACCAAAGTCATCAATGGAGATGTAAACACCCATCTGTTGTAGATCCTTTAACACCTTTCTGGTAAAGTCTAAGTCTTCAATGGCTGTGGTTTCCATAATTTCTAATTCTAAAAAGCGCGGCTCCAGACCTGTTTGTTCTAAAACTGTGGCTATAGTTTCCACCAATTTGGGTTGACGGAACTGCTTAAGAGAAAGATTGACAGCGATCATTATGGGTGGAAATCCTGCATCTTGCCAGATTTTATTTTGAATACAAGCTGTCCGCAGCACCCATTCGCCGATGGGGACAATTAATCCACTTTCTTCGACCAGAGGAATGAAAACACTGGGTGCAACCAATCCCATCTCTGGGTGCTGCCAACGTAACAGAGCCTCCATACCAGTAATTTCTCCTGTCGCAATGTTCACACGAGGCTGATAGTACAACGTAAATTCATTGCGTTCTAGGGCATAGCGCAAGCTCTTTTCTAAAGTCAAGAGTTCAGGATTTTTAGCGCTCAGGGAAACACTGTAGAATTGGTAGTTATTCCGCCCTTTGTCTTTAGCGTAGTATAAAGCGGCATCTGCATGCTGAATTAGTGTTTCGACATCAGGACTGTTGTTATCAAGCAACGCAATACCGAGACTGGCAGTAACGTAAAGTTCATGCCCTTGCAGATGGAAAGCATCTTCTAAAACTTGTAATATTTTATATGCTACCAGTGTTACCTCTTCAATATCATTAACTCGCGGGAGTAAGATAGTGAATTCATCGCCTCCCCAACGGGCTATGGTGTCTCCGCCTCTGAGTGAGTCTTTTAATCTTTGAGCAACGCTTTTTAACAATTGATCTCCCAAAGTGTGCCCCAGAGTGTCATTAATAACCTTGAAGCGATCCAAGTCGAGGAAGATCACAGCTAAACTTTCGCCATTTCGAGTAGCGTTGGGCAAAGTTTTACTGAGCAACTCATTAAACAGTAGGCGATTAGGCAACCCTGTCAGCACGTCATGGAGGGCTTGATAGCGAATCTTTGCTTCTACTTGCTGACGCTGCCGCGCACCAATGATACTGGCGGCCATCGTCAAAAGAGTAGATTCTTCGTGCCTTGACCAATGGCGCTCAAAAGTGCAGTCTGCCAAACCAAGATAGCCCCAGAACTCATTATCTAAGCAAAAAGGCACTAGAAGAAGGGATTTAATGCCATCTCGAATCAGGAATTCTTGTTCAGCAACAGGAAATGTTTGGGTGAGTCCGCTAATCGACTGGCCGCTAGAGAGAACGGCGTACCAACGGTCTAATCCAGAAGCTTGATAAGACTGATTCTGCCAGTGGTGGTGGGTAGATTCAATGGAGGGATGCGTCCATTCAAATCCCAGGCTGACTACTATTTCCCCTGTAGCAGGATGGAGATGGTTTTGAAAGAGATAGGCACGATCTGCCTTGGCAGCTTCACCCAATACAGCTAAGGCTCGATCAATACCAGTTTCATAATTCATTTCTCCCAGCAAATAATTGGCAGCTTCTGCAACTGCCTGTAACAAGCGATCGCGTTGACGCAGTTCGGCTGTGGCTTGTTTTTGCTCTGTAATATCCCTGATAATAAAAGTTCTAATTAAATCACTTTCAGGAAGGTAGAGAACAGATTGTTCAAAAACTTCTGTACCTACTTCTACCTCCCGCACAAAAGAATTTTTTTCTAGATTCTTAACTACACTCAGGAGTCCTGTCAAGATTGGGTGTTGCGTTCCAATTTCCCTAAGTTTAGGAAACTTGATAGCTGCGGCTGGATTGAGATAAGTAACTCTTCCCTCCAAATCCATCTCAATAATTGGATTGGGGATGAGTTCAGGGAAGGATGCTAGGCGAGCTAGGGCAGACTCACTCGCTGCTTCAAAGCTAGGATCGACAGCTTGGGTTTGAAAAGGATTGGCAGGACTGGCTTGTTCTGACAGGAAACCAGATAAGTCTTCAACATCAAAAGATTCAGAAAATGCCTGTTCTGAAATGTTGGAAATAGCATAATATTTAGCTTGAGCTTGATTACTCCCAAAGGCAATAATATCTCCGTGCCTAAGATTATGAGAAAAGCATTTAGCGCCATTCACAAATAAGCCATTAGTACTTCCTTTACCTTTGTAGTTGCCATCAATAATCTGGAAGCCGTATTGGTCAGTCTCTGGAACAGTTACTCGCAATAAAATTGCATGTTGCATTGATACTGACCGAGAAGCTAAGACAATAGTGTTTGCAGGATGCCGACCTAGAGAATAAGTAGTCTCTCGCAAAGGGACAGTTCGTCGCCCTTGCAGGTCTTGAATGACCAATAGATGGCGTATTTTTTCCCGCTCATTTCCTAGCATGGCTGTTCCTCAATTTCTCATATATTTATGTTTTAGTCTGAAAATATTACTCCCAGAAGTAAAGCCTTTCAGACTGAATTTCTGGGAAAATTTGCTTAATCAACCTTGTCTTTCTTAGGATACCCAGAATAAAATCAAACACTGAAGAGAACAAATGGTATATTTGCGGATTTTTATTCTGATACCAAGTCTTTATGAAGCTGCACAAACTAAACCTTGGTGATACAGGGGTCTTGAGTAATTGCTTCTATACAACCTCACAGATGAATCCCTAAATTTTAAAAAGGGTTATAGACTAAATTAAAATATAGACCGTTTTCTTGTAATGTTCTGTCACTTGAGTCAACAGATATTAGAGGAATGCCCCAGTCAAGACGAACGGTGAAGCGATCGCCCTGTGACCAACGCAACCCCAAACCAACAGCAGCTAAAGTATTAGTATCGGGATTCTCTCTACTAGAACTGTTCCAGCCAACACCAAAATCCACAAAGGGGACAACCTGTAAGGTGCTATCTATCTGGGGTAAGCGCAGAATCGGTACTTGAACTTCAGCAGAAAGAAAAGTACCATTATCCGTCAGTAAGTAATCTTGACGGTAGCCGCGAATGCTATCCTGCCCACCTAAGCCAAATTGCTCTAAAGGCAAAAGTGTTCTGGATGCGAGTTGCGTATTTAAACGAAGTAAAAATAAGGTTTCAGGAGCTAAAAGGCGTGCCCACTGCGCTTGTCCTTGCCAAGCAAAAAAACGGCTATCGGGAGGATTTTGATTAATCGTGGGATTCAATACATCTATGCCCAAACTGAATTGAGAGCGGAGGGCGATGACTTCACGGCTATTACGAGAAGTCCATTCTTGAAAAAATCGCAACGCAGATACCCTGGTGCGTCCTTGTTCATCAGCACCTAAACCGGGGAAAGGTAGTCGCTCTACTTCAATATAAGAAGCTTCACTTTCCCGTCGTGAGGCTGTCAACCCAAGGGCGAATTCTTGTGTAGGAGTTTGAACTATGGGTTGGCGGAATGTCAATTCGTAATAGCGAGAATCCGATTGGATATCTAAAACGTTGAAAGGAGGTTCAATAACATTACTGGATGTGATGCCATAGTTTAAGGTGAGGGTTCCATTGCGGGAATTGAGTGGTAATGTATAGCTGGCATCAAAGGAGTTGCTACCATCGGTATTAGTGTAAGCTACACCCAGAGAATCTCCCAGTCCCAATAAGTTGGCTTCATTTAATTGTAATCGGCGGCGGAAACTGCCAACACTTGGCGATCGCCCATTATCAAGAACTATTTGGCTACTAAAGGTTTTTGCCTCGGTTACTTTAACTTCTAAAAGACTCGCACCAGTCCGTGATCCTGCGGAGAGTTCCGCAGTCACATTTTGAATCAAAGGATTAAGTTGCAAAAGTTGCAGTGCCTCTAATAGACGCTGGCGATTGAGAGGCGGTGATGTCGCTATTGCTAGTCGGCTGCGGACATAATTCTGATTCAAGCGTCGAGTTCCAGTTATCTGGATATCTTCTAATTTACCTTCGACCACCTGAATTTTGACAACACCGGATTGGATTGTTTGGGGTGGGATATATGCACCAGAGGTAATGTAACCATTGTTGACGTATAACTCAGTAATTTTAGAACGTGCTTGATAAACTTCAGTCAGCGATATCGGTCGTTTGGTAAATTCAGCAGTGGCTTTAGCTAACTCTTCGGGGCTGAAGACTGTACTACCAATAACTTCAAACCGTTCCACAACAATAGTTTGAGGAAAGTTGCCGGGGATTGGTTCTTCAGGTGTGGGAGTTGGGACAGAGGGCGGAAATAATTCTGCTGGTGGGGGAAGTGGCTGTGGCAGTTCAGGTGAGGGAGTTGGCAAAGGTGCGGGTGGTTGGACATCCTGCGGTGGTGGGAATTGTTGTGACAGGATGAAATTACTAGTTGGTAATTGTGTAGTATCAACAGCCTGAGCTTGCAGTGGACTAGAAAATATACTACTGAGCAATACAAGCATACTCAGCGGTAAGCAGGACACTATAAGATTCTGAGGATATTTATCAATCATCGCACTGGACTATTTTTTGTCAGAAACTATGGGATTATACGGGGACTGCCTCAGATGTGAATCTTACTTCATCTTCTGCCGCTAAAGTTGATATCTTGGGTAAATCTCAATTTAAAAGCGAAATTATCTGGTGATTGCAGACTTAAAAGTATTGATAATGGCTTTGTGTATGGAAAAACTCAGGTTACTCCATATCCCTCTGCTGAAACATTCCCATCAATTTACGTTTACGAGCGTGGGTTTGCATCAAATTGTCCCGATAGCTTAACCAGTCAGCTTTCTTCCCAGATTTTAAATAGGCATTACGTGCTTTTTTTAACCATTCAACCGCGTAGTAGTAGTATTCGGCTTTACCTGCATCCATAATCTTTTCGGCACGGCGACGAGCATTAGCAATCACCCAGCCAGGATTGTGAGAGATAGCAGCATCCATAACTCGGTGAATCAACTCTGAATCATAAGAACTGAGTTCACTAGCGATCGCAATGGCATCATCAATTAGCCCTTCATGCAAGAATATATCCACCTTGGCTGATTCTGTTCCCCAACCACTATCAGTATGAATAATTCTCAGCAAGTCTGTTTTGACACTTTCCCAGTTTTCCCCAGCCAATTCTGCCATCTTTTGGTAGTCAACAAAGGAGGGCTTGACTTGAAAAGCCGCCTTGATTGCTAATAAAGCAGCTTCACTATTACCTAACTCCAAAGCTAAATCACTTGTCCAAATCCCCAATTCGTACTGAGAATTACCTGGTAAATTTAATCCACTCTGGGCTATATCTAGTGCTTGCTGTAATGCCCCCTGAACACTAAGTGTTTTCGCTAGGGCAAAAGCTTCTTCCATTGAAATCATCTGGGTTTGAGCAGCATCAATTGCTTCTTCCACCCTACCTAAACGCCCTAGCATTGTTAGATATTGCTGGGTTTGCCCTTCCGCTTCTGCCAAATACAGGTATTCTTGAGAACGTTCCTGACGTTCAAGAATTTTCAGGCGAATTAGTGCCAAATCATCAGCGTAGTCTGGCACATCTTCTTCCCAAGCTCCCCTTTCAGTAATATTACCTTGGAGAACTTGTAGCAATGGTGGATAATCCCAACCTTGGCGTAAAGCTTCCATAACTAGACCAAAATCAGCATTCCACTCATCTTGCCAAGCTTCTAAATTTATTTGAATATCAACTTTTTCTTCTGGAGTGAGTTCGGTGCTGAGAATTGCTTCACACCAAGCATGATTCAATTCCTCCACAAGTTCATCGTTTTCAGCACCGTATTCTGCAACATCATCCCAATTTTCCACACAGGTAGAGGTAATCGCTGACAAAATAGCGATCGCATTTTCACCCTCTCCCCGTTCGCTAAAATTTACGGCAGTTTGCACTACACTCAGCAATTCCTCAGCAATTGGGTCTTCTTCGTACCCCTCCTCAAAGTAGCGCACGGTATTCTTGAGAATCTGCCGTACTTGCCGCCGAAACGGAATCGGATCAATAGTACTGCGGCGCAGGGGTTTTATAGTTGTTAGCTTGTCAGTAGGATTCCTCATCCAACTTACATGGCGATCAATCGCCTCAATCATTGGTGGGTATTCAGCTACCAACTCTTGCAACAGCCTTTGAGTTTGGATATAATCTAGGCGATTTAGTAGTTGTTCTAGGGTGGGGCGCTGCTCAATACTTTCTGAGTTACGCGCACAGACGAGCATCGTCGCTACAATGTGTTTGCACCACCCGTCAAAGTCGTAAGCACAGGTACAGTTGACTGAAGTTAACCCACTGCTATCGAAATTCAGGTTGACATGATAAGGTCTAGCTTGAGTGCCCATAACATCTGCCTGAAGCAAATGACCACGTTGGATAACGGCATTGACAGCACCAGCCTTATAGTATGCCTCGCCCCGCTGGAAAGATTTGGCGTTGGCATGACGGCGGATAGTAAATTCACTAATTTGGGGAATAGACATCGAGCGATCGCCTGCGTAAATCCTTTGGATCAATCCTAAATCCAGCTTAGTGTTAGGCTAACGCGCTGTAAAGAAAAAGGTGTGGGGATTGGGGATTGGAGATTGGGTATTGGGTACTGGGGATTGGGAATTGGAAAATAGTATTTTTGGCGTTGCATATTTATTTGCGGGATGATTTTGCTAGTTTTGTGGGATAGGCCGAAAAGCCACTGGTGTCAACTTAAGCCAAAAATAGCGTACTGATTGGGTGTTGTTCACCCGCCAGGGATTGTAAATCCCTGACTAATTGCTCAAGTCTACTGAAGTAGACTGAAAATTTTTGCGCTATTTAGTCCTCTTCAGAGGACTTTAGCTATGAGACAGGG
>JBGTMK010000788.1:0-4670 GCA_041743605.1 Nostoc sp. | reverse complement strand
CTGTTCTAGGGGAGAATAACCATGTGAACCAATGGATGTGCCAGATTTCTCCTGAACTCTGGCGGTGAATTGTTTTGAGGAACCAAAATCAATTAGATTTAATCGCCCATCACTTTTATGGCGGATAATATTTTCTGGCTTGATATCCCGATGAATAATTTTGCGATCGTGAATAAATTTCAAGATGGGCAATAAATCTAGCAAAATTGCTTTAATTTCTTTAGCATGATATGTCTTGCGCTGTTGTAACTCCTTTAACAAATTTTCTCCATTGACAAACTGCTGCACTAAATATAGACAGCCATCTTGCTCAAAGTAAGCTAGCAGAGTCGGAATTTGGGGATGTTCCCCAAGGTCTTGTAATCGCTGCGCTTCTTCTGCAAACAACTCCATCGCCTTTTTTTGCGACCAAGTTCCTTGGAATTTTGGAGCTAATTGCTTGATAACACAGCGTTCATTGAGTTTATCTACATCTTCTGATAGATAGGTTCTCCCAAATCCCCCCTCATCTGAAAGGACTCGGATGACACGAAAGCGATTTCTTAAAAGTGACACCAATGGGGTGCTACAACTTTGGCAAAACTTCTTTCCATTGGAATTCAGGGGATTTGGGCAATCGGGATTTAAGCAGCAGATCATGATCTGACAGGCGCGACTGCATGACAACTTAGGCTAAGTTTGCCCCGAATTTTCCCTTAAGAAAATTGACTCTCGCTTACTTGTGGTAGAAAACCCTGTTCTGGGGATTGGGGAATTACTTATGTAGTTAGCGTTTGTAAATAGTAGTCAGTCTTCCTCTTCTGTGGAAAACTACGAGAGTCTATAGGATTAATTATTCTATCGATTATATAATAATTTGAATAAAAATATTTTTCGGAAGTGTTAAGCCTAGTAATTTTGCTTGTATCTTGGCAAGCGATAACTGACTAAGTATTGAAGATAAACCCTGATTAACTAATCATTACTGATTATCAAATATAGTTAAAATACTCACCAAATTTGTTTTAGCTATTTAAATCTCCCATGATTAATTATTCATTTGATACTTGAGGTAAAAAAGGCTTTAACTTAACTTTACAATCTCGTTTAAGTAAATCGTTGGAAATGAAAACCTCCACGCCACTTGCGGGATTGGGGATTGGGGACTGGGGATTGGAGAGAAATAAGCAATGACCAATGACCAATGACCAATGACAAATGACAACCAGTTAGTTTTAATTGCGCCGACTTACTCAACACTATTCATTTTAGTTTTGCTCTCCATTTGCGAATGGCACTAGCAGTTCTGGCTACAGGTGGCACGTATACATCATAATTTTCGTGTTGCGTCATTTGGTATTGTGTAATACTTGCTTTATTTAATTTTTGAGTAGTTAAACAATTAGCCAAAGTAGGCAAATAGCTTTCATAACTTAAAGCTTTCATTACTTCATCGGCGCTCTTAAACCGCTCATCTAAGGTAATTTTCACCATTTTTCCTAAAATATGAGCGAAACTGTTGCTGATATTTACCTCTTTTTGCCAGCATATTTCACCAGTATTCGGGTCGTACTCAAATTCTAAAGGACTTTTAGCAGTCAACAAATAAATACAAGTTACACCTAGTGCATAAATATCACTAGCATAAACTGGACGTAGAGAAAACTGTTCTGGTGGTGCAAACCCCCTAGTCCCAATAAAGTTGGTGTGTACAGCTTGATTGATTGAGTTTTCACAAACGCCAACTAATTGCTCTTTGACTGCACCAAAATCAATCAGCACTACCCGCCCGTCATACTCACACCGCAACAGATTCTGGGGCTTAATATCCCGATGAATCACATGATGTTTATGAAGATACTGTAATACAGGTAATAATTCCTGCAAAAACTGTTTAACTGAGGCTTCGCTTTTGGCCCCAGTTTGGCGCACTTCTCGTGCTAAAGTCAAACCCGGCACGTATTCTTGAATCAAAAAAAACTCGCCATTCGTCTGAAAGTAGTCTAACAGCATGGGAATTTGCGAATGACTACCGAGTTGCCCCAAAGTTCTTGCTTCTTTTTCAAAGCGCGTACACGCCTTTTGCCAACTTTGGGGACTAGTCACTTTCGGACAAAGCTGTTTAATGACACACAGGGGATTCCCTGGTAATACGACATTTTTGGCTAAAAAAGTGATGCCAAAACCACCTCTACCCAAAATTTGCAGTATTTCATAGCGATCGCGAAATAGCCTGTTAGAACCACACATCTGACCAAGTTGAGTTTGTTGTGAAATGCTCTCTTGAGAATTCGTTATTTTCTGAGCAAAGCGATTCATTAGTATAAAATATCTGTTCTGAAATGTCTCTAATCTTACGACAAATAATTTTGGAAAACAGTAATATTACTGGAACTTTGCCAAATCCTCATTACTTTCCAATTAAAAATTTAAAAAGTCGTGGACTTAGTACTGAGGAATAAGAATAATTTATAAGTTAAGACCCGTTTAACGAATTATGACAATATTATCTTTGACAACTTAGAATCAGCGATACACTGAGGTAAATTCCTTGAGGATAGCGTTGATGGCACGGTCAAGCGGGGTAACAAGTGAAACGTCTGTACAGGAATTGTCTACAGTTTCAGACCAAGATACGGTAACAATTGAAGATTCTCCTGAGCCAGTAGAAGATGCTCAGGATATTGATGACATATTAAACTCACTAAAAACTTTACTGAGTAGCTTAGAAAAGCTCCAAAAAGTCCGGCAGGAAGTGGGCGACATTAAACCGTTGATTGGGCGGATGCTTGATGGAGAACTGGTTGCTGGTGAAGAACTTGAGCAACTCAAGGCAGGTGTGAGCAGTCTTTCTCGCCTTGTTCGTGCTTATAATGACCATCAAGTAGCCTTGGCTAAAGCACAACCTGCTAGAACCTTGCTAGACCAAGTGTTGAAAGAGCGTAAAGCTAACTAAATTGGAAATCGGGCGTAAGTCCTAGAAAAGTAAAAAGGCGTAAGGATCTTTTCTTTTTAGTTCTTTGTTCCTAATTCCCAATTTGCAGTACCCAGTTTCAAGATGCGATCGCATCTTTTGATAAAATGCGATCGCACCCCCAATTTATCTTGGAAGTGTGATCTTTTTTTCATTACTAAAAATCACACTTTTTTCCCATTGACAATCAAAATATCACTATAAGACAAGCATCAAGTATCAGGTGAATTAGCATATACGAATAATCATCAGCATTAGATAAACTGCGAAATCACGCGAAAAGAACTCTTTAGGTGAGTTGACAATACTAAGATTAAATATATACTTAAGTATGTTGTTATGAGAAAATATAATTTAAAGCAAATAGTAAACTTGTAGGGAAAATGTAAACATTTACCAAAGCTTTAAATTGCGTTATGAAAATTGCCTTTCTCGTCGGGAATTTTCCGTTATTATCAGAAACGTTCGTAATTAATCAAATTATAGGTTTGATTTCTCGCGGACATGAGGTAGACATCTACGCTATCCATACAGATAATTTTAAAACTCATCCAGATGTAGAAAAATATCATCTGTTGGCACGAACCCACTACGAACCCAAAATTCCCGAAAACCAATTGCTGCGCTTACTGAAAGCTCTTTGGTTAATAATCTAAAACTTTCCCAAAGCTCCTTTGATATTGCTGCAATCGCTTAACTTCTTCAAGTATGGGAAACAAGCAGCTTCTCTGCGATTACTGTACTCTGTGATCCGGCTAGTCAAAGCTCAACCGTATGATATTATCCACTGCCAGTTTGGCACATTTGCCCTAGAGGGCATGGTTTTGCGTGATATTGGTGCCATCAAAGGAAAATTAATTACTACCTTTCGAGGGTACGATATCAGTTACTTTGTTAAGGAGCATGGAGAAGAAGTTTATAAACCACTATTTGCCAAAGGAGAGTTTTTCTTAGCGAACTGCGAATATTTCAGGAAAAGAGCTATCAAATTAGGTTGCGATCAAAAGAAAATAGTTGTGCATGGTTCAGGAATAGATTGTAGTCAGTTTCCATTTAAAGCAAGGCATACTGATTCTGACAAAAAAATTCGCATTGCTACAATAGGCCGTTTGGTAGAAAAAAAAGGCATAGAATACAGCATTCACGCTCTGGCTAAAGTCGCAAAAATTTATTCAAATATTGAGTACAACATCATTGGTGATGGAGTTCTCAAAGAAAACCTACAGCAGCTAATTTATGACCTAAATCTTGCTGATAAAGTTAAATTGGTGGGTTGGAAAAACCGCCCAGAGATTATTGACATTCTCGAACAGTCTCATATTTTCATTGCTGTCAGTGTCACAGCAAAAGATGGTAATCAAGATGCCCCCGTCAACACATTAAAAGAAGCAATGGCTATGGGATTACCAGTTATAGCCACACTCCACGGTGGCATTCCTGAACTTGTAAAAGATGAAATTTCTGGTTTTCTAGTGCCGGAGCGAAATGCAGATGCCATAGCTGAGAAACTAACTTACCTCATAGAGCATCCAGAGATTTGGTTATCAATGGGTCAAGCAGGACGAGCCTATGTAGAATCAGGGTTAGCGCATCTCAAAGGCTATTGACAAATGGATTCTATGAGAGTGTTGAGTTAGGGAAAGCAGCCGCCAACACAGAAAGCATATACTGATCATTCATCGCGGCTCGTCGAGACTTTTGGCGAATGCTGCGGCGG
>JBGTMK010000787.1:0-5917 GCA_041743605.1 Nostoc sp. | reverse complement strand
CCCCTTGCAAAGGGGAGAGAACTAGATTTTCTATTTCTCCCCTTGGCAAGGGGGGATTAAGGGGGGTAAAACGCCTGTGGGATAAGCTCAAGAGCTTAAGTTGACACCAATGGCACCTCTCCCTCTTTTCAATGCCAAATGCCCAATGCCCAATGCCCTATTCCCTATTCCCTATTCCCCAATAGCATTATTGCCAAAAACTGTCTCATCATCGGCATCATCATCATCTAAATCTATTGGTAAAATAGTTCCTTCGCAGCTTTCAATTAGTCCGATCGCAGGGGTTTTGTTCCAATTAACATCTGTGTTTGTTGGAATTTGGACGGTGTTTAAGAAGGGTTGCTGCGATGATCGCAAATTTTTCAGTTTTTGAAATGACTCTTTGGAGAACAAGGCACCATTATCGGTAGCTAATTTTTTGTTAGCCTCAGTAATAATGGCGTCAAATAAACAGGCGTTAGTAAGATTGGCAGAATTAAGATTTATCCCCATAAGGTTAGCCTGTTGTAGGTTTGCGCCTGTAAGGTTAGCCTGTTGCAGGTTTGCACCTGCGAGGTTAGCCTGTTGCAAATTAGCTCCAGCCAAATTCGCCCCAATTAACTCCGCATTAGATAAGTTTGTTTGCTCAAAATTTACCCCAGTTAATATTACTTGCAGCAAAGAGGCTCCCGATAAATTGAGTCCAGCCAGAGACTTGATTCGGGTTGCAAAGGCTTTTTTGTGCAAAATGCTTGTCCTCGCAACCAGCGCACTTAAAGCTTCTGGATTGAATTCTGTTAAATTGAGTGGATTGCCACAAGGCCAAAAAGGGATTTTTGTTTCTCGGTAGCACGCACAAAGCAATAAAAACACATTTAGTCCCACAGCAGCATTCACTTGCTCAACATTCACCGGGTTTTCCAGTGTGTGGAAATGAGTCAAAGCTTTGTGGGCTATTCCTTCGTCTAGCCAACGCCCTTGACAGTAAGCACGCCAAAAAGACAAAAGCCGTTGGAACAATACTTCAAAAGAAAATTTGTGCTTTTGCTCCCGGCGTAAAATTGCAACTGCCAGTTCTTCAATTTCTTGGCTAAGTATCCCGTAACCCAGTAAATTGTAAATATGCTGGGCAACGCTACTAGGAGAATCAAGCATAAAAGCAAGGCTACCATAAGCCTCATCTTGATACTGAGTTAGAAATTTAAGTTGGGCAGCAATGGCATCTGCACAAAGAGATTCTCCTAGCTTAAGATGCGAAAACTCAATTAAACTACTTTTGGCTGCGCTTTCTAAATCCCGAATTTTAAAATAAAATCCTGGTAGAGGATTAAATTCACCAGCCAAATTAATTTGATGACGTTGCGAGTGTAAAATTTTGAGAGCGATCGCTTGCATCTGCTCAAGTAAATCTTGGGGATGGCGATTAGCGAGTAAATTAGCGATCGCTTCTGGAGTCCGGTGAATATGAGCCGATCCTGAGCGCAGTAGCATAGTCTTGATCCCACCAGTTAGCGGATAACCCAATAACCATCGACTCAAACGATGATGAATTTCCCATAACAGAGAAGACTTTGGGGCATTAGCAGCTAATTGCAATAGTTCATCATCTAGTAGTCCGTCGCGGTGTAAAATACCCAATAAATGCAGCATTAAGGGTTGGCGGATCAGAGCAGATAATTCTCTTAACTTGGACTGGTTGGTAAATAAACCCGCCTGTTTTAACAATGTAAAGAAATTTTGAGCGATCGCCAATGATTGCACTTTTGCCCATTGCTGAAACCATTGTTTGAGTTCATCCACATCGAAGGGCTGAATGATAATTCGCCTCAATGGCAACGGTATCTCTGGGGCGATTTCTTGTAATGTTGTTGACCGACTCGTTAACACAATTTTGTGTCTATGCTGAGATTGAAAATTCAGTAATTGCTGAATAAAAATTGCTTTTGCCCTGATACCTTGAGCAGAAGGAGGCAGTTCATCCAAACCATCCAGCAGCAATAGACAAGGCAGATTTTCTTGCTCTAACCAAGTTGAAAGATTAATAAGAAAAGCAGAATTTAGGGTTTCGGTAAAAGTTTTCCCATATTTTACATCCCGTAACTTAATTAATATAGGCATCCAAGTAGGGTACAATTCTTCTGCTACCTGTGCTGCCCAGAGTTGGCAAAAACTAGTTTTTCCATAACCAGGTTCCGATTCAATGACAGCGATCGTTTCTAAATCACTTAGCTGTTGTTGCGCCCAAGTCTTTAAATCAACTGGTTTAACAGTTTTTTTATCTTGCTCAGAAATATTTTCTTCTATTGGTAAGCCTTTTTGCGGCACATAGAGATCCTTAAGGGCAAAGGATTCTATGAGTAAAGGCATACTCAGATTTTTAATCAAACTTGCACGATAATGTTCTCGGTGCAAATCAATTTTTTCAGTGATTGTAGAACCAACTTCTGGAGTGATCAAGCTGGGAGATAATGAAATTCCCAAACGGAAAAATTTTTGCAGTTGGGCTAAAGGGGCAGCATTTTCAGTAACGACTACCAGTAAATGACCAGGAAGTGAGTTGACTAAACGCTGTGTTAGGAGTTTAGCTTCAACTTCCTCTGCACCATTGGCAACTAACCAAGCTATGGCAGCGTTATTTATTTGTTGCACCAGTAATGAATCTGCAACCAAAGATAATGCTTGTTCAGCTTGAGTATCAGTCAATTTCCCAGGGCTGAGAGTTTTCAGCAATCCTTGCAGTTGCGAATCTTGGAGGATGAGTTTACCCACGTCCTCTTGAAGTATTTGTGCTTGGATTGGTATACTTGCTCGGTCTAGCCACGGTCTTTGTAAGCTTACTTCTTGCTCTAAAATTGCTTGCAAAGCTTGAAGATAGGCAATTTGAAACGCTAGCCATGTGCCTTCATTACGTTTTAACGGTTTTTTTTGGCTGAGACTACGCAACAGATTTTCTGTCAACTGGGAAATGACACTGATTTCTTCCCAAACAATCCCTAAAGGCAGTTCTAAAACCTCTGCCAAGGTACAGATATCAAAAGGCATGAGGCTTTTGACTTCCATATCCTGAACAATCCGGTAGGCAATACCTGCCAATTGTCCCGTTGAAAATCCTCTGATTTGATTGATTGCGATATAGCGTTCCGCCAACCAGTGCCGAATACTCAAGTTCATCTAATTACACAGTGAAGGCTGCACAAGGCAATTATGATCCATTTATCAGTTTGCGAAAACAGGTGACAATGAGGAAGACAAAGTTTTGTATCAAAGCTGTTTTCTGATTGGTAAAAAAACAGTGCTTGCGTAATTAAGTAGACTATGAGCGATCGCCATCTAAAATTACTGTTAATCGACCAAGACCCGATTTTTCGTCTGGGATTACGGGTAACTCTAGAAGCAATTCCTAACCTAGAAGTAATAGCATTGGTAGAAACTGATACCGCTGCCTTGCAAATTTTAGCAGAAATTGCCCAAGAAGACCCCAACCAGCTAAATTTGGTAGTTTTGGAATTAGGTAATGGTCGCTCTAGCATCAGCCAACAACTAGGTTTACAATTCTGTCGGCAACTTAGAGCCTTATATCCCAACCTGCCAATTTTGCTTCTCAGTTCTGTGCAAGAACCAGGATTGCTATTGGCGGCGAAATCTGTTGGTGTAAATGGCTACTGCCCCAAAGGTACACCACTTTCTGAATTAGTCGCCGCCATGCAAGAAGTTGCAGATGGTGGTTCCTATTGGTTTCGGGACACAGAAGCAATCACAACCTCACTCCCTAGTACAGACGCGATTAATCGCGTCTCTCCCCACTCCCCACTCCCTTTTTCTAAACTGCGAAATAATTTACGTTTGTCAGGATTTGGTTACATTGATGCTACCCTAGCCGCAGTCACAGCCCAATTACAAGTTCCTGGATTACCAGTATTAGATCGAGCAATTCTAGCTGGACAGCGACGAGAATTGCTAGCAGCTCGTTGGTTGCTAAATCGGTTGTTGGTTTCATCACAAGAAAGGCGAGAGGAAGATATTCCGGTTGCTGAGGAGCCACCTTTGACTCCTTCGTTGAGTAGTGCTATTCAGCAAAGGCAAATGTCACCTCTACTTAGTCCAGGAGCGCTACAATCTGCCTTGTTTGCGTCTTGCATTACCAAACTTCAATTTCCCTTACAAAACGTCACAGATGTAGCTTTAGAAATTGACATTTTTCGTGAAGAGAAAAAACGAGAAGTACTTTATCTTATCCTGCAAAAATTGGCTGATCAGTTGGATGAACTGCGTGCTTCTCAAATTGAGATTAATCAATTATATGAAGTGAAATCTATCTTGTTGCGCGATTTATGGCAATCAGCAATTACAGATTTTTATGGAAGGTTTTCTAGAATAAAAGTAGGTGATACAAACATAGAAATTGTTAATTTATTACTGCAAAATACAGAAGTAGTGCAAAGAGATATCCTCAATCAAATTCCGCTAGTTTGTGAGTTGTATTGTTATCTACTATTTCAAACAGAATTGTATATTGATAATGGCTCTTATCCCGCAGTGAGCCATGAAGCCAAGTCCCAAGCATTAATGATTTTAGAGAACTTGTTGATTCAGGTAGCGAATGGTGTAGTCCAACCACTACTCAACTCTTTAGCAGATGTAGAAACGATTAAGCAAAATTTATATAGTCGCCAATTTATTTCTACAAGAGAGATTGAACGGTTTAGAAACGATTTGTCATGGAAATATCGGTTAAAAAATTATATAGATGAGCCAAAAGCAGTTTTTGAAAGCCGTTATGACCTATTTGTAATTGCACCTCGTGGTATTGCCAAGACTTCAGTTTATGCTCCTCGAAATCAGGAGTTAGCCAAACTTTCTAATATTCCTTTAGTAGTGACATTATTTTTAGAATTTAGTGATGCGATCGCACCGCGTTTAAAAACATTAGTAGCCTTTGTAGGTAGCGGTATAGTCTTCATTCTCACCCAAATAATTGGTAGAGGTTTAGGTTTAATCGGTCGTGGTATTCTTCAAGGTATTGGTAGTGTTTCGTTAATAGAAAAAAACTTTAGAAAAAATAGCGATCGGACGAAGTGAACAAGCAAGAGAGCAGAATAACAAATGACAAATGACCAATGACAAATGACAAATGACAAACAATGATTTTATCGGGCTAGCAATTTCTTATATTTACGCAACTAGTCTGCTTATTATTGGCGAAGGACTGCGTAGACTATTGGGTATAAAGCCAGATTTGACCCGCAAAGTGATCCATATTGGTGCAGGAATGTGGGTTTTCGGCGTCCTGCTGCTATTTAATCGCTGGGAAATCGGAATTATACCTTTTGCTACCTTTATCGGACTCAACTACCTATTTTACCGTTACCGATTCATCGGCGCAATGGATACAGAGGATAGCTCACCTGGTACAGTTTATTTCGCTATTTCAGTGACGCTATTGTTTGGGTTATTGTGGCGACCAGATGGGCCAGTAGATAGTGTTGCGATCGCTGTAGCTGCGATAATGGCAATGACCTGGGGTGATGCACTAGCAGCATTAATCGGTAGACGCTTCGGACAGCATAAGTACCAAGTGGGGAATTCTGTGCGTTCCTGGGAAGGTTCAGCAGCGATGTTTGTGGCGAGTACAGTGGTGATTTTCTTGGTGCTGTTGTTTTTGCCTGGTTCATCCCTCAGTCCCCTAGCAACACCTTTAGGTTTAGAATGGGCTTTGTTAACGTCTGTGGTAACTGCTACTTTCGCAACCCTAGCAGAGGCAGTCTCACCTCACGGTACAGATAACCTCACCGTACCTCTAGTAGCGGCGGGGGTCGTTTGGATTATCATGCAGGGATTTTAAAAAACTCCCAATTACCTTGTACCCAATACGGTTCGGTTAGATCCAAAGACGCGATAAATCGCCGTCTCTACAAGGATCAATCTTTTGTAGAGACGG
>JBGTMK010000786.1:0-5391 GCA_041743605.1 Nostoc sp. | reverse complement strand
CAGGAGTGGGAAGAACAGAAACTTCTTCTCTCTACTGCTAGTCAGACGGAGAGACAGGGTACGGTCAATTACCCGTATGTGACAGATCCTTGTGGTCTAGTTGCAAGCTACATCCCCTTGTGGGTGGGGCATTTGACTATTCAGTTGCATGAAGAAAATATACATGGATTAGTTTAGATATAATAATGACTCATTCTTTGTTGTCCTAAGTGGAGAAATTAATGGGTCGCGCCAAAAAGGTTGTCCTGGCATATTCTGGTGGAGTGGATACTTCCGTTTGCATCCCTTACCTCAAACAGGAGTGGGGTGTGGAAGAGGTGATTACCCTAGCAGCAGATTTAGGTCAGGGAGATGAATTAGAGCCAGTTCGAGAAAAAGCTCTGAAATCGGGTGCAAGTGAATCCCTCGTGGCGGATGTCAAAGACAGCTTCGTTAAAGATTACGCCTTTGGAGCGATTCAAGCTAATGCCCTTTATGAAAATCGTTACCCTCTCGGAACCGCTCTTGCCCGTCCACTGATTGCTAAGGTATTAGTAGAAACAGCTGAAAAATATGGTGCTGATGCGATCGCTCACGGTTGCACCGGTAAAGGTAATGATCAGGTTCGTTTTGATGTCTCTGTAACCGCGCTGAACCCCAACATAAAGATCCTCGCACCAGCCAGAGAATGGGGAATGAGCCGTGAGGAAACGATCGCTTATGGTGAGAAGTTTGGTATCCCTTCACCAGTCAAAAAATCTTCTCCCTACAGTATTGATAAAAATTTGCTCGGTCGTAGCATTGAAGCGGGTAGTCTCGAAGATCCCTCATTTGAGCCACCAGAAGAAATTTATGAGATGACAAAAGCGATCGCTGATACTCCGAACCAGCCAGAGTACATCGAAATTGGTTTCCACCGTGGTATTCCCACAACCATCAACGGTATAGCTAAAAAGCCAGTTGAACTAATTGAAGAACTCAATCAGGTGGTAGGAAATCACGGTATCGGCCGGATTGATATGATTGAAAACCGTCTGGTGGGGATCAAATAGCGGGAAATCTACGAATCTCCCGCGATGTTGGTGCTAATTCAAGCACATAGAGATTTAGAAAGCTTGACTTTGACGGCAGATGTCACCCATTACAAGCGTGGGATTGAAGAAACTTACAGCCAAATCGTTTATAACGGTTTGTGGTACAGTCCACTCAAAGTTGCACTAGATGCCTTTATTCAAAAGACACAAGAGCGAGTCTCTGGAACTGTGCGAGTGAAGTTGTTCAAGGGCAACTCTACAATAGTTGGGCGTTCGAGCGATAATTCCCTCTATACTCCCGATTTGGCAACTTACGGAGCCGAAGACCAATTTGACCACAAAGCCGCTGAAGGCTTTATCTATGTTTGGGGATTACCAACTCGCATTTGGTCACAGCAAGTTAGAGGTTAGGAAGATAAGGGGGATGAGAAGACAAGGAAAAATTTTCTCCCTCATCTCCCCACTTCGACTATTTACTCTTCTGCTGCACCCTTGACTTGACGAGATTCGAGCCACAGGGGCACAACAATTAAAGCAGTCAGGATCAGTAAAGCTGCGATCGCAAATTGACCCACCCAAGCAACCAATTGTTCTAGGGAGACAATTTTGCCAGCAAAGAAAGCTAATGTCACCATCAAACTAGCCCAAGCAACTGCTCCTAAAAAGTTGTATAAAAAGAATTTTCCAAAGGGCATTTCAGCTATACCAGCTAGTGGTGCAGCAAAAACTCGTAACAATGCCAGAAAACGTCCAAAAAATACCGCTTTAGCAGAATTTTGACTAAATTGATCTTTAATGGTCAGTAATCGCACTTCCGAAATCCGAAAAATGCTACCAACTTTTACCAGGAAAGGCCAACCGCTAACCCTACCAATCCAATAACCACAAGTACCACCAATGACAGCACCCATGATTGCGTCACCGAGAACCAGCCAGAAATTTAGTTCATCGCTGCCAGCTAGAAACCCGCCCACTAAGGTAACGGTTTCACCAGGAAGGGGAATGCCTAAATTTTCTAGCAAAATTCCCAAAAAGATTGCCCAATACCCGTAACTATGGGCGACTTCCTGGATATTTTCTAGTGAAATCAGCTCTAAAGACATCCCGCACCGCCGTCTTTACAAATTTTTACTTTTACTATATCTTTGCTTGTTTTTGCCTGGGGTGTCAATCAAACCACTACATAGAATCATTAAGTCATTAGTGTAATAGTGAATAATCCATAGCTTATAGTCTATGGTAGCGATTAACTCTTGAATATTAACTATACATTTCTTGGATTTTAGTACCACAAGTTAATATTTATTACAAAGGAATTAAAAAATTTATAGAAAGTTTATAAATATCCATTTAAATTGTGAAAATCTTGTAAAAGATACGGTTGATACCGAAATTGTTAGGCGCTTATGCCTATATTGATGAAAGTTATCACAAATTATACGACATGAATACTGAAATAATCTCTCTCAACTGTACGACTGAAATTGCCCAAATATCTGGGTAAAACAGTCATTTTGCCGTTAAAAGAGAAGACGTATTGATGTCTTTTTTCAATTTTTTGTCAAGTGTTCCAATTACCCTGTTAAATTTATGGCTCTCACACAAGAACTTCAAGTGATTTTGTTTAAACCCCAAGGAAGTATAGATTTGGAAGGCGGTAAGGCTCTGAGTGAAAAGATGGCTGAAGTAGTGCCTCAAGCTCATCAACTCTGGATTATTGACCTAGCAGAAGTCAATTTCATGGACAGTTCTGGGTTAGTGCCTTTAGTTAAAGGTTTAAAAGCTGCACGTCAGAGTGGCTGCCGCTTGGTTCTATGCAACGTGCAAGCTCCTGTGCGGTTAATTTTGGAACTTACCCAACTAGATACGGTGTTTGAAATTTTTCACACTTACGAAGATATTTTTACTACCGTCAAAGATAACAGTCTGGTGCTAGCAGGTTAGATAATAAATCTACCTATAGAAGGATGGCATAGTCAAGCAATATTTGCACTTTTTCACATTTTCTCAAGATAACAGTCTGGTGCTAGCAGGCTGGTTTTCTTTTTTCTCTAGAAAAGTAATTAACCACAAGTACTTAATGGCAATGTGGTATAGGCTGTTTAAATCAGTCTGCACCGTTCTGGGTACAGATAACTCCATTGGCTTTTAGCCGTGGGAGAAGTCAATTTAAGCTAACTGTTATATATTCGGCGTAGCTAGTGTAAGGAAGCAGGAGGTAAGAAAGGCTCGAATGTCAGAGATCCTTTGCCGCACCAATTTCTTACCTCTTAAGATTCCACCATAATGGTAATTTTAGGCATTCTGGGGAGTTGAAATATTCGCTTGTTCGGATGCTGGGCGAGGAAAATTTGGTAAATCAATGCCGCTATGACTAGCATTACGAGTTTTGAGAGCTAAACGGTAACTCACACTTTGCAGTTCTGCTTGTAGTTGGCGATTTTCCCGTTGTAGCATTGCTACCTTTTCTCTCACTGGCGTCATCCGCTCCTCAAACTTCCGACGGTAAATTTGAGGTAACTCTTGTACTACTTGCTCCAACATCCGAGTGCGATCGGTGAGTTCTTGGACAGACTGTCGCAATTGGTAAATTTCGGAGTCACGAGTTGTAATTTGCTCTTGGTAGAACGCCACCTGCTGCTCTACAGCCTGGAGTTGTTCTTGTAAAGCGTGTAATTGGGTGAAATCACGCTCAAGTTCCGGCTGCTGGGGCATAAAACTAGTATTACCTTTTACCAGCCGGAAGAGTTCTTGAGATAGTTGTTGTACTAATTGATCGCGAAGCTGCAACTCTTGGCGTAGCTGCGATACTTCCGTAGAGAGAACTTGAATATTGGGTGTATCAGATTGGATCACAGTAGCTTAAAGCTCCCATTCAGAATCTTGTCCACTCTTAGGTATAACTGCGGGAGTACTACCTTTGGCAAGTATTTGTTAATTTAGCATTCCCAAACAAGTCACGAGAAAAGAAAAAGACAAAATTTTATTGAATGGGATTTGGGATTTGGGATTTGGGATTTGGGCATTGGGCATTGGGCATTGGGCATTGGGGATTTTTTCATCATCACCCTGTACCCTGTACCCTGTACCCTGTACCCTGTACCCTGTACCCTGTACCCTGTACCCTGTACCCTAATCCCTACTCCCTACTCCCCATTCATCACACTGTTGCAGTTGCAGCTACTTTAGTTGGCTTTTCTTTTTCCTCTTTAGGAGGTTTTTCTTCCGCGATTTCCTGCTTAACGGTCAAATAGCGAATCACTTCTTCACTCAAGCGCATGGCGCGTTCAAAGGGGGCGATCGCAGTTGCAGGCGCACCGTAGTTTAACTGGATGTAGATACCATCGCGGTGTTTTTTGATTTCATAAGCTAGACGCCGCTTACCACGATTTTGAATTTGGATATCCTCGGCGCCTTGATCGCGAAGCAAATTCTGATATTTAGTAATTGCTTGCTCTACCTGTTCTTCTCCCAGATCAGGACGAAGAATGTACATTGTTTCGTAACTTGTAGTCATATTTTTCCGATTCCTCATGGACAAAAGTGGCTGCTGATGTTAATTTATACCTGGTTTTAATTAAAAATGCCAGTATTAATCAACATCTGAAGCAACAAGGAATTATAATCTTACCAGTTTTCAATTTGAATCATTAGCCAAATCGCCGGAGTTTGGATTTTTGTGATGTTTCCAATGAAAACTAGATCAGGAAGCAAGCCAGATATTTCTTTAGCAAGATTGATCAAGCTCTCAACTTCGCCAAGGGGTATCTTTCCCTATGGGCATCTATAGCGATCGCTTTTTTGCTCAAGGCTGAATCGGTTCGCTAAACAGCTAACTGAGGATTGCTACCCGCTCACAGCAACAAAAAATCAAATAAAAGGATATTCGTCAAGGTTATGGCGCAGCGCTATGTGCGAATTCAAAATCAAGAAGGACAGATTTTCTATGGGTTACTACAGCTATCCCTGAATGTCCAGGTGCTAGATGCTCCACCCTGGTTACATGGACAACCCACTGATTTAATCTTGACACCAGAAAATTACCAAATTTTAGCTCCCTGCGCTCCCTCAAAAATTGTGGCGGTGGGTAAGAATTATGCAGATCATGCGGCGGAAATGGGAACTCTAGTACCTTCGGAGCCACTAATCTTTCTGAAGCCACCCACGTCGATTATTCCATCTGAAAGGGAAATTAAATATCCTCTCCAATCGCAAAGAGTTGATTACGAAGGAGAGTTAGCATTAGTGATTGGCGATTACGCCTTTGAATGTACGCCAGAAGTAGCCCAAACCAAAATTTGGGGCTACACCATTGCCAATGACGTAACAGCGCGGGATTTACAAAAAAAAGATGGCCAATGGACGCGAGCCAAAGGTT
>JBGTMK010000785.1:0-2561 GCA_041743605.1 Nostoc sp. | reverse complement strand
CTAAGAGCAAATTTATTCTGCTTATGCCAATTAATAATTCTTGTCTTGTCACTTATAGCCCTGCTTATACAATCGTTCCGACTTACGAGTGCTTTAATCGGTGTAGTTACTGCAACTTTCGCAGCGAACCGGGTAAAAGTCCCTGGATGAGTCTTTCAGATGCAGACAGTATTTTAAAACCACTTCAAAACGAAAAAGTCTGTGAAATTCTCATACTTAGTGGTGAAGTACATCCCCATTCGCCAAAGCGTCAGGCGTGGTTTGGGCGGATTTATGATTTGTGTGAATTAGCGCTTTCAATGGGATTTTTACCTCACACAAATGCGGGGCCATTGAGTTTTGAAGAAATGCAAAAGCTCAAGGGTGTGAATGTTTCCATGGGGCTGATGTTGGAACAATTAACGCCAACATTGTTAGATAGTGTACATCGGCACGCACCGAGTAAATTACCAGAAGTTCGTTTACAACAATTGCAATGGGCGGGAGAGTTGCAGATTCCCTTTACAACTGGGTTGCTGTTGGGAATTGGGGAAACTGTAGATGATTGGTGGGAAACATTAACAGCTATATCTGAACTGCATCAACGTTATCACCATATTCAAGAAGTTATCCTGCAACCTCATAGTCCAGGATATCAGCAAACCTTTGATGCACCACCTTTTGACCCTCATCAGTTACCAGAAGTAATTGCTAAAGCGCGTCAGATTTTACCGCCAGATATTACTATTCAAATTCCGCCGAATTTAGTTAAAGATGACCGATGGTTACTCGCTTGTATCGAAGCTGGTGCGCGAGATTTGGGTGGAATAGGGCCAAAAGATGAAGTAAATCCTGATTATCCCCATGTTCAGGAACAGGCATTGAGAGAAATTTTACAACCTGCGGGGTGGGAATTGGTAGCCCGTTTGCCAGTTTATCCGCAATTTGATAGCTGGTTGTCGGGCGAATTACAAACAGCGGTGAAGCGCTGGCGAAAAACTTTAACCCCAGTTTCTCTTTTGTAAGAACAGGGAAGTAGAGATTTTCCCATCTCGGAGTAAATTTTTGCTAAGAAGTATTTTAACTCCATATAGCGCCGAAGTTCACTTTCAGCGCAAATACCTGCGTGAATTTCGGTTAATATGGTGCAAAACAGGTAAATTCTAAATTATGCAGCATGATTTTGCCTTTTTAAAGCAGCTGTACAATTCTTTTGACCCATTTCGACCTTTGCCCGCAGGAGATCCCGCTTATGTTGATTGTACAGAAGTGCGTGGAGATGGGGATATATTGGTAGAAGTGGGAAGAGAGATTTTGTATTCTAACAGAATGACTTGTCAACTATATGCAGGTCATCGCGGTGCAGGTAAATCAACAGAACTGCTGCGTCTTCAGAAACACTTAGATGAGCAAGGTTGCTTTGTTGTCTATTTTGCGGCTGATGAAGAAGATATTGATGCAGAAGATGCTCAATATACAGATATTCTCTTGGCTTGTACACGCCACTTATTAGAAGCATTAAAAGGTAGCGCCTCTCCTAACATTTTGTTGAACTGGTTAAAAGAGCGTTGGCAAGATTTAAAGGATTTGGCGCTAACTGAGGTATCTTTAGAAAGTTTAAGTGTAGAAGCACAAATTTCTCAGTTTGCTAAAATCACAGCAAATTTGAGAGCCGAACCCAGCCAACGCCAGAAAATTCGTGAGAAAGTCAATCCGCATACAATCAAATTGATTGAAGCGTTGAATCAGTTTATTAAAGATGCAAAACAGAATTTGCCTCCAGGATATTCTCAACTAGTATTAATTGCTGACAACCTGGATCGGATTGTGCCTATACCTCAAGAAGATGGGCGCACTAATCACGACCAAATTTTTCTAGACCGCAACGAACAACTCAAAGCCTTAGATTGCCATTTGATTTACACAGTACCAATTTCTTTGCTGTATTCTAGCCAAGCAGCAAATGTAGCAAATATCTATGGTAATGCTCAGGTATTGCCGATGATTATGGTGCAAACTCCTAATAATGAAAGCTACCAACGCGGCATTAATAAAGTTACTGAACTACTGCAAAAACGTCTGAGTTTAGTAGATCCTAGTTTATCTATTGTAGATATGTTTGAAAACAGGGAGGCATTAGAGATTCTCTGCCTGATGAGTGGGGGTCATGTGCGAAATTTATTATTATTAATGAAGGAAGCTATTAAATACACTAACAGCTTACCTATTCCTACCAGAGCTTTACAAAGATCGCTTAGTGAGTTGCGAAATACTTATCGAAATACTGTTTTTGCCAATGAATGGGAAGCACTGGCAAAAGTGTATCATTCTAAACAGATAGAAAACGACCAACTGTATCGAGGTTTACTATTTAATCGCTGTATTTTGGAATATCGTTATTTGAGTGAGCAGGGAGAAAGTCAAGTTTGGTATGATATCCATCCTCTGATCAAAGGTATTAAAGAATTCCAGGATACTTATAATAAATTGTACCCCGTCATAAAATGAACATTGTGTTATGGCGGTTCTCGAAGAACCCCACCCTGCAAGCGAGGCTACGGTGTATACACAAGTCTGAAATA
>JBGTMK010000784.1:0-12805 GCA_041743605.1 Nostoc sp. | reverse complement strand
GCTGTAATTAAGTTCTCTTCAGAAGAGTGCGGCATCTGCCATAAAATGTCTTTTTATGACAAAAAGGTGGCTGAAGAACTGGGTTTAGAATTTATCGATGTAAAAATGCAAGACACGACTGCTTACCGCAAGTATCGCAAGATTTTATTGACTCAATATCCTGATAAATCAGAAATGGGATGGCCTACTTACATCCTTTGCAATTCTCCAGACGGGGAATTTGAGATTGTGGGTGAGGTAAAAGGAGGTCATCCCAAAGGTGAGTTTAGAAGCCGTCTGCAAGAAGTTCTGAATTCCACAGTTAATCAGAACTAATCACTTCAAAAGATTTGACCTCCAAAACAGGGCCAATCATGGCAGCAGTCATGATATCTTCGCGTACCTGTCCTTTAACTTTTGTCTTTTGTCCAGCTTTGAGTAAGTCTTTGTCAGCCCCTCTGAGGATTTCGTAAGTAACACCCTCTTCTGTGACTAACGCCCATGCGCCTGTACCAATATCACGGCGTTCGATTGTACCTGTAAGTGTAATGCTCATAAGAGTGCTGAGTGCTGAGTGCTGAGTGGGGGGAGTAGGGAGTTAGGAGTTAGGAGTTAGGAGTTATAAAATTGATTCCCCATCCGCTCCAATCCCCATTCCCCTTTTATGCAATTTTTTCTTCGTTTTTCAATGCTAAACGAACAAGTCCATAACAAAGTATGGCATTGCTGATGAGGAAGAGACGTGCTAAGTTATCACTCCCAAATCCCCAAACTGCTGGGTCGTAAATAGCACTGACTGTTAAGCAAGCTGCTACACCTAGTGTTGAACCAATAGCAAACCATCTCCAACTAGGATGTCCTAGCAGTAATGCCATTAACACAATTGGAATCAATACGCTAGCAAATAGGGGATTCAAGGCATCAGTTCCCTGGAGGGTATTGCCTAGTTCGGGAATTGAACTGCCCAAAACCCGGAAAGGCCATTGGGGAAGATCAAAAATATAGATTCCCTTGAGAAAGAATAACCCAGAACTGCCAGCTATTAATCCAGTAGATAAAGACCAACTCCAAGTGAAGGGGAAGTAAACCCGTAAAAACCAAGCCAGCAGATAGGAACCAACTACCATTAAAATCTTGGGTACCAGTGCGATCGCACCACCATCAATCCAAAAGCCTGGGTTAAGATAGCCGCTATCCCTTAACCACCGAAAGAAATCTGGGAAACTGATTTGTCCACTAAAGGCTAGTTTGACTGCTGCTTCTGCATTGAGTTGTCCAGCACCATAATAGTTCAAACCATCATCCTGAATAACTCGCGCCGACTGCTTGAGGACTTTTAAAACTTCATCTGGTTCTTGGATGCCAGCAGCTTTGATTAATGCCGCAACACCAGCAACGTGGGGAGAAGCCATGCTTGTACCCTGGAAGCCCAGAAATACGCCTTCGCCCTTTTCGTCGATGGTTTCTTGGAGAATCTTACCAGCTTCACTACCACCCGGAGCAGATATATCTACCCCAGCACCAAAGTTAGAATAAGGCGCTCTTTCACCATCTGGGCCAATTGCCGAAACGCCTATTACGTAGGGATAGCGGGCTGGATAGCTTGCCCCATTAGCGTTTTCATTCCCCGCTGCGGCAATAATAACTACACCTTTTCTATGGGCATACTCGATCGCTTCTTTCATCAACTTGCTTTCACCGCTACCGCCCAAGCTCATATTAATCACATCTGCGCCTTTATCGGCAGCAAATTTAATCGCTTCGGCAATATCGGCAACAGTACCACCGCCATAAGAACTAAGTACCTTCAGCGGCATCAGACTGGCTTCGTAGGCAATTCCAGCAACACCATATTTGTTATTTGTCGCTTGGGCAATAGTTCCGGCAACATGAGTACCGTGGCCATTATCGTCTGTGGCTTCTTCTCGGTCGCTAACAAAATCATAGCCCTTGACGAATTTTGTCTCATACAAGTCCCGAACCTTGGTAATCCCGGTGTCAATCACTGCAACTGTGATGCCATTGCCTTTGGTTTGACTCCATGCACCTTCAATACCGATTTTGTGCAAGTTCCACTGCTTGCTGTAATATTGGTCATTGGGGCCAGTTAATGAAGGACTTGCTTCTTCATCTTCTTGGGGTCGCAAAAATTCTCCTAGCCAAGCGGCTTCACCTGGTTGGGGAATCTTTCTGTAGATATAGTTTGGTTCAATGAATTCTGTAGCTTGGGCAAACTCAGATTTTTTCAGTTCTTGAAGCCGTTGGCGATCGCCCTTGATAATATACACATTATCTTTTTTGGAAAACTTGTTGTCTAATTGGGGTGTAACGTTATATTGTTTGGCGATCGCTTGTAGATTCTTTTCCACCTCAAGTGATGGAATATCTTCCCGAAAATCAAGCAAAATCGTCTCAAACTCTCCTTTAGCTGCCAATCCCTGAAAATTCAGGAAACCAAATATGGCAGATCCCAGCCCAATGACAAACAAGCACAATAATATAAGTTTTCTCATATTAACTCATCACCGCTTTTTGCCAGTTTGCTCACTACCATAACTTATCTGCATCACTTGTTGGTGGATTTTGCACTTTTAGTTACAAGTTTCACTCAGGACTGAGGATTTTTTTAAACGATGGAACGTGGTCTTTTGTGGTTGCCCCTATTAGTAATGTTTTTCTGGTTGGCTTGGCAAGGCTCGAAGGAGTATCAAAAAGTTGAAGCCTATCGCGCTTGGGCAGAGCAATTTGAACGGGCTAAGTATGATATCTATGCTGTTTTAGGTCAAAAAGGTAACAATCTAACTTGGGGAAAACCCACGCCCCAAGGGCCTATAAAACTAGAAACATTCTCTTTGCTTGATGTCAAACAAATCCAGCTTTTAGTAAATGGTAAACAAGTAGATTTAGAAAATCTGCCGGAGAAAGGTCGTTCCATAGAGTTAGAATTTCTATTTTCTGAATCTACCGACTCAGTGCGGGTTCCGTTTACAGAAATTCCTTTGGCAGGAGAATGGGGTAAGTTTTTGCAGACGGTATTACAAGACTTGCAATCATAGCCATAGTAGTAGTTAGTTAGCTAATGAGCATTTGCAGCCGATTTTAAGTTAGTGAAGTATACAAATTAAGCCTTAAATTCAAGTATAAAGCCTGTTTTACTTATGGATTCTAACTGGAGGCGTAGTGTCTCCGGCTCCCCTCCTTAATTTTTAATTCTGCTGTAAGTTGTTTAAATTTCAAAATTGTGGGGGCACAATAAATAATTGTGCCCCTACGGTTATGGTCTATTAAATTGAAAGTCGATTCATATTTAAATTACACTTCTACTCAGTTGACCCGACCCAATTATGCTTGAATGATGAAGTCGGAAGCAGTAAGAGTGGGCGCACCAGTAAGTTGTGCGAATTGACCGCCACTACCGAAACCAGCAGCGCTGCCATTTTGATTGTATAGTAGATGCCCAGTTACAGGGTCGTAGACAATCACAGCATTACTAACTGCTCCTAAACTGCTGATTTGAAAATTACTAGCGTTACTAAAACCCGTTCCTACAGCAGAAGTAATAGCAGTAAAGGTGGTCTTAGACAGGATAATCTTGTCACCTTGGGAGCGATTGAAGTCTGCAATGGTATCAATACCCACAGCAGCGCTAGTAAAGGCAGCATTGGTGTTGTAAACAAAAGAGTCAGCACCTATTCCACCGATGAGAAGGTCATTACCTTCCCCACCTAGAAGAGTATCATTGCCTTCCCCACCGATAAGAATATCATTACCTATTCCACCAATGAGAAGGTCATTACCAGTACCGCCTCGCAGTAGGTCGTCACCACTTTTCCCGTCGATGATGTCATTACCTCCTTGACCATTAATCACATCGTTAGAATTGTCAAAACCGACAACGTTATTGTTCAAGTCATTGAGGAAGGTGACGGTATTTCTGTTGAAAATACTAGTTTGAGTAGAGTCAGCATTAATGACATCAAAGTTGTCGGTAAAAGTAGTCTGTCCGTCAAATAGGATATTACCGATGGCGGGTCTTGTTGGCGATGCAGCTAAGTTCTCCAGGTTTTCTAACTTAAAGTTTTGCAGAGTGACTTTGGTATTAGCCACATTTTCAAAGGTGACTTCTAAATCATTGCCATTTTGAGTTAATTGCAGATTTCTTGCAGTCAAATCAGCCCCAATAAATTGCAAAGTGTCTATTTTGGCAATCACCGCAGCCGAAGGGTTTGAGTTAGTACCTACACCACCAAAGTCCGTGATGATTTCATTAACATTGCCTAATCGGGTAACAAAGGTGTCATTGCCGGCTGTGCCATTGATAATTTTGGGTTTAACTGTGCCACTAATAACAAAGTCAAAGGGGCTTTCGTCACTATCGTTGTTGTTTAAACTAAAGCTGCCACTATAGGTTCCAGGTGTAGTGGTGTTGAGTGCCACCGATATGGTGGTGGAAGCATTGGCAGCCACACTTGTCGGCAGAGTTCCAACCAAACTAAAGCCGTTAGGAAGTTGGAGATTACTCAGGTTGAGTGGGGCTGTACCAATGTTCTTGATAGTAAAGGTTTTAGTCAGGGTGTTACCGACAATAGTATCGCCAAAGCTAATGGCTGTAGTACTGCCATCTGCAATATCAACCGTGCCATTGAGAACTTGAATTTCTGGAGCTTTGATGGGGATGCGAGGAGCTTCATAAGCACCAATATCAATCACTGCGGTACCATTACCATCGCCATCTAGAGGAATATTCTTAGTGATGCTATTGAAGGCATTGGAACCAGCATCAATCGCAGGACTTTCAGGTTTGAGCCTGAAGTTACCTTTCGCGGCATCAACAAACAACGGGTCTTTGTTTATAATATTTCCTGACCCCGTGCCTCTAAAAGTTCCGTTGTAAGCAAGATTATTGTCAAATACATTGTTGCTGGAATTAACGATTGACGTAGTTACTTGCCCATTACGAGCATAGAAAATGTTGTTGGATACATGAACATTTTGAGCACTATTAAGAAAAATTTCCCCATTAGAGATAGTTTGTGAATTGTTGTAAGTTGTATTGTTTATAACGTCTACAGGGTTTATTCCTTTGAAAATTTGAATGCCAGACCCACCATTGTTGTAAGTTAAGTTATTGCTGATTAAGACTTTACCGGTATAAGCAACATCTCCAATATAAGATTTGTCAAGCATAATTCCGTGACCCTCAGTTATTTTCCCTGCAACAAACCAAGGGACTAATGAGTTGTTATCGTAAGAGGTATTACCACGAATAATTATTTTGTAATCTGTTACATTGTTGTCAGAGTTCCAAGACTGATATACTGTAATTCCTTGATTACCATAAGGTGAGTACCAAGCATTCCCAGAAACAATATTGTTTTCTATTGTGATGTAATCTGCTTCTCTTGTTCCAATTCCTCCCCCAGGAAACTTGGAAACGTTGTTATTGTTAATTGTGATATGGTGTGAACGTTTATTGCTTGCTCCTTTAATGTAGTCAACAAAAATACCGTTTCCAGATGTTGCTGGATTATTGGTATTATTTTTCTGCTGGAGTGCATAATCTAATGTGATTTCATCTCGCGCTCCTACTAATGTTAAGCCTTCAATTACTAAGTATGAAGATCCTGTAATTGAGATAGCATTCCAATTGTTTTTGTTTGCTTGTAAAACAGGTGTATGTCCAGGTAGCGCCGTAAATGTGATCGGTGCATCAGCTCTACCTTGCTTATTTGCAAGACTCAGAATATTGGCATAAGGTGAGTTGTAAGTACCATTCATGACATAAACGGTATCACCTGCCTGCACTAAGTCTGCCGCTTTTTGGAGGGTGCGAAATGCGGCTCCTTCTTTCAAGCCATCATTTTTATCATTGCCTGTTCCAGAAACGTAGTATGTTTTGCCAGCCATTTGTTTACTCCGAATGTATGTAAAGAAAATTGGTATTACACTCTCAGCAAATTGCGTCATTTGCTAAGTAGTTATTTGAATTGGTCATTTGTCTGGGCTGTTCAAGACAGTCACAGTTGTTCGATCGCAACTTAAAATCGCATCAGTTTTAGAAACGCTGTTATAAAGCTGAAAAATTTTTATCCTGTCAACCATTGATGGTTCAATCAGGGATATTAATACCGTCAATCGTCATTTGTTGAGGGTGATCAGACGATTAGCGCATAGACGCTTCGCCTCCAGACTTGTTATCAGAACATCGCCTGATTAGCAAAGCTGGATAAAGTCGAATTGAATCGTATCTTCATCTGTAGCAGTAGCGTAGGCGTAGCCCGTCGTAGACATCGCTGTTTTTCACGAGCCAGCTTTAATGTCTGCTATATTCAAAACAGCTTGGCATAGTAATTCCTCTGAACTTTATCGGTTGTTTTCGGTCAGGAGGTTGCCGAATCGACATGGTAAAATGCACCCCTGGCTGATAACTGCGGACTTAAAGTTACAGTCGTGAAAGTGAAATTGGTTGAAACTTTAGTAGGTTGACCCCTTAACTTAAGGGAACTAATGTAACAACTTAGTCGAACCTGTTTTAAGCTGTGTAACTGAGCCTTGTGAACTTAGTTCAAAGTAACCTTTACAAACAGTGCTTGATATCAGTAAATGCCCTGAATATGGTAAGTTTTTTTACAACAAAATGAAAAAGCCTATGGAAGTGTTGGGTAAAATTCTGTTAATTTCTAGATTGATATGGGAATGGAGAGCGCTTTGTGCAAGGATTTGATGAAGTTTCTCTAAATATTTGTTACTTAGCACTCTCAAGTCAGGTTGCCAAAAATGTTGTCGTTGCAATCAGGCGGAAGGGAAGAGGGTTTTAGCTTAGTTCATCAATCTTTGAGATAGTTTGGCTTGATAGCGCCAACTTACTTAATCTTCATAATTATGAACCAATACCCTTGGGTTAAGGGTTATTGGTGTAGGTAATTGGTCTTTGAAGACGCGATAAATCGCCGTCTCTACAAGTGTTTTGGTCTTATCTGAACTGTATTGAATTATGAACACTGAAATAAACTCCAGAATACCTGTTGCTTTAACCATTGCTGGTTCAGATAGTGGTGGCGGTGCAGGAATTCAAGCTGATTTACGCACCTTTGCTTTTCACTGTGTCCACGGTACTAGTGCTATAACCTGCGTCACGGCACAAAACACTCCAGGAGTGACGAGGGTTGATGCCATGGCAACAGAGGCTGTTGTGGCTCAAATTCAGGCAGTAGCTGAGGATATTGGCGTACAAGCTGCCAAAACGGGAATGTTGCTCAATCAGGAAATTATCTTTGCTGTTGCCCAGCAAGTGGAAGCTTTACAAATCAATAATCTAGTAGTTGATCCAGTAATGGTGTCACGTACCGGGGCACAATTGATTGATGATGATGCTGTGAAGACTCTGTGTCATGTCCTGATTCCCAAGGCGGTGATGATTACGCCCAATCGCTATGAAGCCCAGATTTTAAGCGGGTTACAAATTAATTCTTTGGAGGATATGCAGGCTACGGCTGAAATTATTCACAAGACTTTAAGGACAAAAGCTGTTTTAGTCAAGGGCGGAGGTATGCAGGGAGATTTGCGTGGCGTTGATATCTGGTTTGATGGCGATAAGTTAGAGGTTTTGACTACAAAGCAAGTAAACACAAAAAATACCCACGGTACTGGTTGTACACTATCGGCTGCGATCGCTGCTAATCTGGCTAAAGGAAAAGATTTGTGGCCAGCAGTACAACAGGCAAAAGAGTATGTGACTACTGCACTCACTTACGCCCTAGATATTGGTCAAGGGCAAGGCCCTGTGGGACATTTCTTCCCATTGTGGGGACTAGGGACTAGGGACTAGGGACTAGAGAAAAGTTTTCTTACTTAATATCCAATGCCCAATTCCCAATGCCCAATTACCCAATGCCCAATTACCCAATAAAAATCTTTGCCCTTTCAGCATTTTTCTATTATTCTTGGGCATAGTTTCAGGGCTGACTATCTCTGTTAGCATCTCTGTACGATCTACTTACCTTGATTTTTAATACCAAGCCCCCGATGCGAACAACCATAGGTTCTGTTCACAGGAATTCGCCAACACCGACTACTCAAGCCTACCCTCCCTCTGTACCACTATCTGTATACAGGGAATTGTCAACAGAGTTGCAAGCAGCACAGGCGAGACTAAATGCACTCACCACCCAAAATCAGCAACTAGTACAAGAAAATCAACTATTACGCCAAGAAATTACCAAAGTCGTTGAGTCTTTTTCTCGCTTGCAAAATTTTGTGGATTCCCACGCTATACCTAGTTATCATCAAGCTACCCAAGCTGCCCAAGACGTTAAAAATGCTGTCAAACAGCCAGTAACACAAGCGCATCCACGTCAGCAGGTTTCTCGTTCGCGTCCATATGTACCCAAAGCGCCAGCCGAAAAAAGCCGCCACCAAAACTTTTCTGCACCTGTAATGGAAGTGAATTTCCCGATATCAGAACCAGTTTATATAGAAGAGCAACAAGTAAGTTATTATTCCACTACTGAGCCAGATGCCAAGGGAATCAGTGGCTGGTGGTTAATTATTACCATTTTGTTAATCATGCTGACTGCCTTTAGTGCAGGATATTTTGTTGTGCGTCCCTTGTTTGAACATCAGAAACGTTAGTTGACACTCCCACAGTCAGCAGCAGCAGTCTTTTTTTGGTCTACCGCAAAATTTGTCTGCAATCACTATCTAAATATCTGAAGCAATCTGCTAAATAGTGGAATTAATCTATTTTTAGGTGATAAAACCTACATAAAATGCTAAATTGACAGCAATTTATTTATGTTACAGCCTCAAAGATGATCCAATTAATAAATACTCGCTGCTTCTCATGTCCCAAGCTCTCAAGCAAAGCATTTAGACTTTAAAAAAGTGGTAATTATTACATATCTTTTAGGAAAAGCACTGCTAGTTACAGCTTCAGACAGCGGATCTGGTTAGATATATAAACGAAGCTAGTAGAAGTCAGGAGTCAAAAAGATGAAAAAAGTAGAAGCTATTATCCGCCCATTTAAACTAGATGAGGTAAAAATTGCTTTAGTTAACGCTGGTATTGTTGGCATGACTGTTTCTGAAGTCCGAGGGTTCGGACGGCAGAAAGGCCAAACTGAACGATATCGCGGTTCTGAATACACCGTTGAGTTTCTGCAAAAACTCAAAGTGGAAATCGTCGTTGACGACAATCAGGTTGATATGGTGGTAGACAAAATTATTGCTGCTGCCCGCACTGGTGAAATCGGCGATGGTAAAATTTTCATCTCACCTGTTGAGCAAGTGATTCGGATTCGCACCGGCGAAAAAAACACAGAAGCAGTTTAAAAAAGTTAGGAGTTAGGAGTTAGGAGTTAGGAGTTAAAAGTTATGAGTTGTGAGTCAGGAATGATAAATGAAGATTTAGCAGAATTCCAAACTCCAAACTCCTCACTCTTAACTCCTAACTCTAAACTTCAAACTCCTAACTCCTAACTTTCTCCAGTTGGGGAATTAAAGCTTTAAAAGCCTTGCCTCTATGGCTAATTGAACCCTTCAACTCCCGTGTCATTTCAGCAAATGTCAATTGCAACTCTTGCACATAAAAAATTGGGTCGTACCCGAAACCACTATCACCACGAGGTGCGTGGAGAATTTCACCACGACAAACACCTTCAGATTCTAATACGATCGCACCATCAGGACGAGCGATCGCTACTGCACAAACAAATTGAGCTTGCCGATTTACCTCGTTGTCTAATTCTCTCAATATCCTCGCAATGCGTTCTGAGTCGGTTTTGGCATAACGTGCAGAATACACGCCTGGTGCGCCATTTAGGGCATCTACTTCTAAACCTGAATCATCAGCAATTGCCCAGTTTCCAGTAGCTTTAGCAATTTGTGATGCTTTCAGACAAGCGTTAGCAGCAAAAGTTTTGCCTGTCTCTTCAATTTCCAATTCTTCTGGTTTGAGGGTTAATTCCCAACCAGAATTTTCTAAGTAAGCCTGCATTTCCCGCAACTTACCTGGATTTCCTGTAGCTACTACGAGTAATTTAGTGACCATAACGAACTTCGTAAATAATTATTTTCAGGGCGTGACTGCATTGCATAATAAAAGGCGTTGCTAAACTTAAATCAGCAACGCCTAATCTTGAGCATTCAATAACTACTCATTACTTTTACTCTGCCCAAGCAATTAACCTGGGTTCATAAGGATTAGCTAGGTGTTGATTTTTTGGTAAGACACGCAAAGACAAGCCTTGTAAACCAGAAGCAGTATAGGTGATATTACCCGTGTAAATACCCAATTGCTCTGCATCTTCCCCTTGGTAATCCATCACCACTGGTATAGCGTTGACAATCTCACCATTGGCATCGATCGCACCTTGATATAACTCCACCTGCACATCATCATTGGTCAAAGTTGCTAAGTCAACCTTGGCTTTGACAGCAACGGTTTGGTTAACTTCAATGTCGTCTGAAGCTGCCGATACGTCAACATCTTTGATTCTGATGTTAAACCAGTGTTCGCTCAGTTTTTCTTTCCAAGCAGCTAGTTCTTTGGCTGGGGCATAGTTATCAACAGTCAGGGTATGATAGCGATCGCTAGCTGGAAAATAAGCTCTCCCAGCATATTCTCCTACCATCCGCGCCGTATTAAAGAATGGACAATTTAACCGAATTGCATCCTTCATTTTGGCAACCCACGGGCGGGGTAAGCCATCACTATCGCGATGTTCGTAAAATAACGGTACAACTTCCTTTTCTAATAACTCGTAGAGAGCATTTGCTTCTACTTCATCTTGGTAGTTAGGATCGTCGTAATTCTCTCCATGTCCAATCGCCCAGCCCGTGCGGACGTAATCAGCTTCATCCCACCAGCCATCTAGTACACTTAAATTCGGCAATCCATTCATTGCCGCTTTCATGCCACTAGTACCAGAGGCTTCCCGTGGACGACGCGGTGTGTTTAACCAGATATCGCAACCGGCAACCATCAATCGGGAGATGTGAATGTCGTAATTGGGAACAAACACTACTTGTTTTTCTAAATGTTGTTCGCGGATAAAGTGATTGATATCGCGGATGAGTTCTTTACCGGGAATATCTTTAGGATGTGCTTTACCAGCAATTACAAACTGCACTTTCCGGTCTTTGTTAGCCAGCAGAAGCCGCTTAATGCGTTCCAAATCACGCATCCAAAGGGTGGCGCGTTTGTAGGTGGCAAAGCGACGGGCAAAGCCAATGGTGAAAGCGTAGGGATCTAAAACTTCTTGAGCTTGGACAATTTCGGAGGCGGAAGCGCCGCGATCAGTCAAATGCTTGACCAAATGCTCCCGCACATACAAAATCATATCTAAGCGGCAGCGTTCATGATTGCGCCACAATTCTTCATCGGGTATCGCCTCCATCCGTTCCCACAATGGGCTATCTGGTGGTGCTGATGACCAATTTGGTCCCAGGTAGCGATCGTATAATTCTTGGGTCGATTTCGCCACACAACTCCGAGCATGAACACCATTAGTAATGGCTGCGATCGGTACTTCCTCTACTGGCAATTTCTGCCACAAACCCTGAAACATTTGCCGCGACACCACACCATGCAGTTGTGCGACACCATTAGAAAATGTTGCCATTTTCAGCGCCAGCACCGCCATACTGAAAGGCCCAGATAAATCGCCTGTATTCTCACGCCCCAATCCTAAAAATTGCTCTTTGGGCAACCCAAATATCTCTGCATAGTACCCCAGGTAGTGCAGCATTTTGTCGGGAGCGAACAAGTCAATTCCCGCCGGTACTGGCGTGTGGGTGGTAAAGATATTGCTGGAAGCCACCACTTGTTTAGCTTGGGGATAATTCAGTCCTTCTTCCTGAATCAGCAAGCGGATGCGCTCTAGGGCAGAGAAGGCGGCGTGACCTTCATTCATGTGGTAAGCGGTGACTTTCAATCCCAAAGCTTTGAGCATTTGTACGCCACCGATCCCCAGCATGATTTCCTGGTGGATACGCATATCGATGTCGCCACCATACAACTGGTCTGTAATGTCGTGGTCGTAAGTGTTGTTCGGTTCAATGTTGGTGTCCAGCAGATACAGGGGAACTGTCCCTACCTGTACACGCCAAACTCTGGCATACACCTTGCGTCCTGGATAATCTACCGCAATCCGCAGTTCTGAACCATCGGCATTGCGCTCTAAATGCAAGGGCATATTATAGAAATCGTTGAGCAGGTAGCGTTCTTGCTGCCAGCCGTCAGCATTGAGATACTGAGCAAAGTAGCCTTGCTGATACAGTAAACCTACACCTACAAGTGGTAGCCCCAAATCGCTAGCAGATTTGAGGTGATCTCCCGCCAAAACGCCCAAGCCACCAGAATAGACGGGTAAACAATCTACCAGTCCAAATTCCGCCGAAAAATAGGCGTAGCATTCTTTTGGTTTTTGCTCCCGTTGTTTTTGATACCAAGTGCGCTCTTGCAAATAATCGTCTAACTGACGGTCAGCTCGATCCATTTGCGCTAGAAAGCCTTCATCTTCAACAACTTCCAGAAGCCGCGATTGAGAGATAGTACCCAGCATTAATACTGGGTTATGATGGCTAGACTCCCACAAGTCAGAGTCTAAGCGACGAAATAAATCTTTACTTTCAACGTTCCAATCCCAGTGCAAGTTATATGCTAGCCGCCGCAGTGGTTCGAGTCGCGACGGTAGTGAAGGGGATACGTTAAATGTGCGAATTGGCTGCATAGGTTGGCAAAACTCCAAGTTTAGCTATGGTTATTGTTTACTCTCTATTACCAATGTTGCCAATTCTTTGTACTGTAGTTTGTGAAAAAGCGATG
>JBGTMK010000783.1:0-11177 GCA_041743605.1 Nostoc sp. | reverse complement strand
ACTTTTCAAACATCCTCTTACAGCCGGCTTGGTTTTCGTTTTTTACCAACTGTATTCTTATCCATAATTTCGGTTCGATTGCACAAAAATAATTAGGCAAAAATATTCTTCGTTTATCATAATCTACAACTTATGCTTTGTATCTATCTAAAGTTACTATTTACAAAATAGTTTTTTCAAGGTTAAGAAAGGTTTGCTTTGAAGTTAAGACAAAAAGTTAAAGTTTGCACATTCTAGAAATAAATAAAATTTTCAAAGTCTGGGAACTTTAGCTAATGTTAAAAAATTTAATCCTGGTGTGGGTTTCAACTACACCTGAACTTTGATTCATTTGAAAGGTAAAGCGAGTATTACTTAATTTAAAGAATGTTAACATATATTATTTCACTTTCAGAATTGTGTAACAGTTTGAGGTCATAGACTTCAAAGCAGTAAGCCGAAAGCCAATATTCATGCCGATGAGACTAAGTTTCGCTACTTAACCAAATTTTGTCGATTCAAAATCGGTAACTTAAGGATCAACTTAAGGTTATGTTAGAAAAACTAAAGATATTTGTTATCTAGACTACAAAAATGCCATCAGCAGTAGTACCTTTGTACCGACTGGCTGCAAAAGACAACATTTAGCCTTGTAATACCATTTTTTTGTGAAGCTGCATATAATTCACCCCCCGGCTATCGCCGTCCCCCCTTGCCAAGGGGGGACTACAGGGGGGTCTTATTATGTGTATCTTCATACATAATTGATATAAGCTGTTAGGCAGTTAAATTTAATAAACGGTGTAGTCATAGCTATGGGGAGCATGAGAACCAGGAATTAAAATCATCTATCTGTAACTTTTTAAAGATCCTCTTAAGTTATTAGCTATCATGGCGAACTTGTCTGTTCAAGATTTAAAAAATCTAAAAGAATAAAATAGTTTCTTCTTGGGATGGCCTTTGTGCTGTTATATTCAGTTGATTTTTTTCAGCATTAAAACTCCGAACAGAAAATTAAAATCTTATAGAGGACAAACAGATGAGTCAAAGGCTGTTACTCAAACCTGTAAATAAAGGATTGATTGGATTAGCAATGGCTGTTACTGCTATTACAGGTGGAATTGTTATTTATGGTATCTCTCAATTTGGGCAAGTTGGTCAAACAGCCTCATCCGAGCCAGTACCAACTAAGCCCATTAGACAAAAAGTAGCAGCATTAGGGCGACTAGAACCAGAAGCAGAGATAATTAGCTTATCTGCACCTCTGGATTTAGATGGCGATCGCGTTGCTCAAATCTTAGTCAAAGAAGGCGATCGCGTTCAAGCTGGACAGGTGATCGCAATTTTAGATGCTCGCGATCGCTTGCAAACTGCTGTACTACAAGCCCAACAACAAGTCAGAGTTGCTCAAGCTAAACTCAATCAAGTGCAAGCTGGAGCCAAAGCAGGAGAAATTAACGCCCAGCAAGCAAGCGTTGAACGCCTCGAGGCACAATCCCAAGGAGACAAAACAGCGCAACAGCAAGCAATATTCCGCATAGAAGCACAGTGGTCAGGAGACAGAATCGCGCAAAAGGCAACAATTAAAAAGCTAGAAGCAGAACTCAAAAATGCCGAAGCTGAGTATCAACGTTATCAGCAGCTATATTCCCAAGGAGCAGTTTCTAACTCTTTGTATGACACCAAGGGCTTAACCGTAGAAACTGCCAAACAGCAACTAGACGAAGCTAAAGCAGTTCTCAACCGAATTAACACCACTGCTAGCAAGCAACTAGCCGAAGCTAAAGCAGAACTCGCCCGCACTAACGCTACTGGTGGCAAGCAAGTTAGTGAAGCTAAAGCCATGCTAAACAGTATTGCAGAAGTCCGTCCAGTAGATATCGCCGCAGCTAAGACTGAAGTTGAAAATGCGATCGCTACACTCAAACATACTCAAACCGAGTTGGCAGGAGCTTACATCAAGGCATCAATGGCGGGACAGATTATCAAAATTCATACGCGAGTCGGAGAAAAAATTAGTGATGCTTGCATTGCAGACTTAGCGCAAACAGACCAGATGTTGGCAGTAGCAGAAGTTTATCAAACCGACATCGGTAAAGTGAAACTGGGACAACAAGCAGTGATCAGCAGTCAGGCATTTGCTGGAGAACTGCGAGGAACCGTTACCCAAATTGGCTTACAAGTAAATAGACAAAATGTTTTCGGCAACCGGCCAGGGGAGAACCTTGATCGCCGAGTGATTGAGGTAAAAATTCGCCTTAGTCCTGAAGACAGTAAACAAGTTGCTGGTTTCACCAACTTACAAGTGCAGACAGCAATTGAATTGTAAAAGGAAATAACCAATGCCCAATGCCCAATGCCCAATGCCCACTATCCAATTCTCAATATGAAACTATTTCGCAAAACGCCGCTGGCATGGCGGCAGTTAATGAAAGAAAAAACTCGTCTGGCTGTGGCAGTTGCAGGTATTACCTTTGCCGATATGCTGATATTTATTCAGTTGGGTTTTGAAAGTGCGCTTTTTGATGCAGCCATAAAACCCCATCGCAATTTACAAGCAGATTTAGTTTTAATTAATCCCCAATTTCAAACCCTGTTTTCGGTAAAGAGTTTTTCCAGAGAGCGACTTTACCAAGCATTAGGTTATGAAGGAGTTCAATCAGTAAGTGGGCTTTATATTGGTACTGGACAGTGGCGAAATCCAGAAACACGTCTGGAACGCGCCATTTTAGTTTGGGGTGTCGATCCGGCACAACCCGTATTTAAATCGCCTGAAATTCAACAAAACCAGGATCACCTCAAACAGTTGTATCAAGTTATGTTTGATCAGGCGGGTCGTCCAGAATATGGGGCAGTGGGTGATATTTTTCAGAAAACAGGCAACTTTGAGACGGAACTGAATAATATAGCCATCGACGTTAAGGGCTTGTTTACCGATGGTGCCTCCTTTGCTGCCGATGGCAATGTCATCGCCAGTGACTCCACCTTTTTACAAATATTCCCAGAGCATAAACTCGATCGCATCGAAGTTGGGTTAATCACGCTCAAATCAGGCGCTAATCTAGAAACAGTGCGATCGCAACTTGTTGCAGAGTTACCTAAAGATGTTAAAGTCCTAATTCCTGAAGAATTTGCCCAAATCGAAAAACAATACTGGCAAACTAGTACTAGCATTGGTTTTATTTTCGCTTTAGGTACAGCAGTTGGGTTTATTGTCGGCATCGTCATTGTCTACCAGATTCTTTACTCCGATGTCTCAGAGCATCTGCCAGAATACGCCACCCTCAAAGCAATGGGTTATAGCGATCGCTATCTCTTGGGAGTCCTGCTCCAAGAGGCTTTGTTCTTAGCTGTCTTGGGTTTTATCCCTGGATTAATGCTTTCGATTGGGTTGTATCAAGTCGCTCATGTTGCTACCATGCTCCCCATTTTTATGAAACTGGAACGAGCAATTACTGTTTGGATTTTAACTGTGATCATGTGTAGTTTTTCTGGAGCGATCGCTATGCGAAAATTACGCTCTGCCGATCCCGCTGATGTTTTTTAGTGTCCGAAGTTGATGAACGGAGTTGTGAGGTGGATGCATCCGGTTCAAAGGTGGATGAACGAGATTCTAACTCCCCCTTCCCCTTGTCCCCTCATTTTCCTCATCCCCTTCTCTCTACTCCTTGTCTCAACCGTAGTTTATTAATTTAAAAATCCTTGTAAAATTCTATGTTGCAAAAATCTTTACCAGTAACTTTCAATTCAACACTCCCGGCTGTAGAGCCAGTGATTGCTGTCCGCAACCTCAACCACTACTTTGGTGGAGGTGTACTTCGCAAACAAGTATTATTCGATATTAATTTGGAGATTAACGCTGGCGACATCGTGATTATGACTGGCCCTTCCGGTTCGGGAAAAACTACCCTGTTAACATTGATGGGTGGATTGCGTTCTGCCCAAGAAGGTAGTCTGAAAATTTTAGGAGAGGAAATCTGCGGTGCCAAAAAACTGCAATTAACCAAGCTTCGCCGCCAGATTGGTTATATATTCCAGGCGCATAACCTCATGACTTTTTTGACAGCAAAAGAAAATGTGCGAATGTCGTTAGAGTTGCATGACGAATTTCTGAATCAGGATATTAACGCCAAAGCGATCGCTATTTTGGAAACTGTCGGTTTAGAAGAGCGTGTAAATTACTACCCAGAGAATCTATCAGGGGGACAAAAACAACGAGTTGCGATCGCTCGTGCTTTAGTTAGCCATCCCAAGATTGTCCTAGCAGACGAACCCACTGCTGCACTCGACAAAAAATCTGGGCGCGATGTCGTAGAATTAATGCAGAAACTAGCCAAAGAACAAGGCTGTACGATTTTGCTAGTTACCCACGATAACCGCATCCTCGATATTGCCGATCGCATCATTTATATGGAAGATGGTCAGTTGAAGACCGATGGCGTAGATGCTGCAACAAAAGTTAGATAGTAACGCAGAAAGAAAAAATACACCGATTTTCAATAAATTAACTACACCACTTTCCACGTTTGATATAGGACTCATATCTGGTTTCTGAACAAGATTTCAGATAAAACCCTGATAAAACGGGCTTTTCAGTCTCAGTATGTTTTCAGAAATCAAATCGGAGTCCTATAGTTGATTAAAAGTCAATACCCTTGGCTTAGTGATATTTTAGTCTTCGCATATCTCCCCAACCCCTATTAAAAAGGCTTGCTCATATCTCTTTTACCCCTTTTTTAAGGGGTCGCCGGAGGCGGGGGGATCTTAACCCAAGCGTATTAGATTAAAAGTTGGACATTGCCTAAAGTTTATTCTTATCTTTAAGATATTCAGTTGTTAATAATATCAAATGTTTTAACATGAATAAATAAGTTACTACTTTAAGCGAAGGAATGACTTATTTATTGCCGTACCTCCTCAAGTATTACTTTGTACATTCTATAGCTATTGAATTAAGTATTATTTGGATAGGGATGTAGTAACTAAGAGAGTTGATTAAAATAGTCTTGATTTTCAGGAATAGCAAATCAAATAAGTATAATATTTAAGCATTTTATTAGATATAGACTTTTTCCAATAAGAGAAAATCAAGATTCAATTTTATCATCTTACTAAAAACAACGAAATTTAGAAGAAAGCTTGTATGACAGAGGCTAAAAGTAGAGTTAAAGAATTTGCAATAGTCAAGGGGACTATACCAAAATCTCTAAAAATTCAATTCAAAGTTTTCTGCGTCAAGAAGAATGTAGAAATGAGCGAAGTAATAGAAGCTTTAATTAAGCAATGGTTACAAAAAGGTGCAACTGTTTCTCAACTGAATAATAATTTGCTTCAAGAAGAATTAGAAGAGATCAAAGGCTACGTTTCAAAAAATGTAAAGTGTCAGTTCAAACTTATCTGCAAGCAGAAACAAGTTACTATGCGCTCTGTTTTGCATACACTTATAACAATGTTTATTGAAATGGACAGTTCTAGAGAATAGAAGTTTTTGGTTGATTCATATTTAAAGGAAACTACCCACCTGTAATGTCAGTTCAGTGTGGGTAGTTTTATTGATAAATTTAACAAGCTTAACTCTATAGAGAAACGATTTACCGTTAAGTTGATCCTTAAATTTTAGATACTTACTGGTTAAAACCCTCAAAACTTGGCAATATTATAAACAACAGGGTTGGTAAATAAGTTTTATTTACTCCCTAACAAAAAACTTGGTTCATAAGCTCTTAGTTGTGACAATCTTAACCTAAACATTCTACGGTATGAGAAGGAAATAACTATGCCTTTAATTAATCAGTAATTTAGTAATTATTAGCAGAATACACAATGAAAAATATTTTAGTTATTGAAGATGAGACACAAACTCGTAACCTTTTTGTTAATTGTCTTAAATCTGAAGGTTTCTGTCCTATTAGTGCTGAGAATGGCACTGTTGGTATTCAACGGGCACGGGAATGTTCGCCTGATTTAGTACTTTGCGATGTGATGATGCCAGAACTTGATGGTTATGGCGTTCTGAGTAAACTACGCCAAGATCCGATGACAGCGATTATTCCTTTTATTTTTCTCACTGTCACACTTAACGAGTTTGAACTCCGTAAAGGTATGAATTTAGGAGCAGATGACTATCTGACAAAACCTTGTTCGGTAGAAGAATTACTAGCAGCGATCGCTGCTCAATCGAGAAAACGAAAAGCTCTTAAGCAATGGTATTTTAATCAGCCCCAATCAGTTAAAGAGCCACAATCTATAGACACTGCAACTTTTTATCCTACTAGCTCCCGACTTAGTAAAGTCTTTCAATATATTGAGGAGAATTATCATCAGCAAATCAACCTTTCTGATGTAGCTCAAGCAGTAGGTTACTCTCATGCTTACTTGACTAATTTAGTAAAACGCCAAACGAAGCGATCGGTACATGATTGGATTGTCGATCGCCGGATGATAGAAGCACGCTCTTTGCTTCTCAATACTGATGAAACCGTCAATCGAATCGCTGCTAAGGTGGGATATCTAGATGCAGGTTATTTCATCCGCTTGTTTCGCCAGATTCATCAGCTTCCTCCAAAAGAATGGAGAAATACATCACTTAAGTTATCGAGTCAGCACGCAGTTACTTAAACATTAATTCATAACTTGATAAAGACAATGCAAAATTTGACTTCAACAAAACCAAGCTCTGCCTTCTCTACTGGATTACCAGCTTTGTACACCATCGCTTTCTTGTCGGGTATATCCATAGGGCTTTTTAATCCTTTCATCTCAACACTCATGGCTCAAAGTCAAGTTGATGAGCTATGGATAGGTGCAAACTCTACATTGTATTTTCTCATGATCGCTCTGGGGACTCCTTTAGTAGCAAAGATTTTGCCTCAAATAGGACTCCGTAAATCTATGATGCTAGGTCTGATGATCATGGGTTTTAGCGCCCCTTTGTTTCCTTTTACCACGCAACTATCTTTATGGTTTGTAATCCGCGCTGTTATGGGTTTTGGTTGTTGCTTATATTTAGTCTGTGGACAAACAGCATTGAATTACTTTTGCGATGAAAGTAAGCGCGGGATTACGAATGGTTTGTACACTTTAGCTTTTTCCTTTGGCTTTGGCATAGGACCAGTCCTCGGTTCCTATCTCTACAATCTTTCTCCAAAATTGACTTTTTCTTTAGGTGGTCTTTTAATACTCAGTGGTGTATTTGTAGTCTGGCTAGGCTTACCTGAAAAGTCTGTCACTTTTCAAGCTTCTGTACGGACAGAGCTTTTTAGAAAGCTGAAACTTCCTCTTCAGAGTGCATTTGCCTATGGTTTTGTTGAATCTACTTTGGTTTCTTTATATCCAGTTTATTTACTACAACAAAACTATAGTGTGGAACAGATAGGTCTGACATTTGCTGTCTTTGTAGTTGGAGGTTTAATTGTCACTCTTCCAATTACCCATTTGGCAGATCGTTTTGGCAGACTAAAAGTTCTTTTGATTACTGTGTGTGCGATCATATTTTCTATCTTGTCTCTTTCAGTAGTTACAAATCCCATTGCTACTCAGATACTTGCATTTATGGTTGGAGCTAGTGTAAGTCCCGTTCTTCCTCTAGCAATAGCAATGATTGGAGATAAACTTTCCAGAAACGAATTATCTTCTGGAATCGCCCTACTCACAGCTATATATAGTTTTGGATGTACACTTGGTCCAATACTTTCCTCCATCGTTATGCAAATTTTTGGGGGTAGTCAAGTTTTTAGCTTATCAACAATTAGCTTTGCTGTAGTTTTGTTTTACACAACAAGAGAATTGAGAAGACGTGAACGAGCATATTAATCGGCATTAGCGAGGAATGAAAGCATCACTGTCAGTGATTCTTATCTACAAACTATGAAATCAAAAGGATATTTTTTAATTATCAAAGGAGTAGAAACAAAAATGGCATCTGCAAATAATACTTTCATGAATACTGGATTAGTACACTTTATTGCAGATAATCAGAATTCACTACTTGAGTGGATAGAAAATTTTGGAATCAGTACTAAAACCTTCTTGCCCAAGAGAAATTCTCAAGCGCAATCATCTTCAGAACAACATTTTCAAACAGAGGATGTCATTCAAGGCTGGTTAGTTTTCTATCTTTCTAAACTGCTGCTAGTTAATCACAGTGAGATTAATATTCATCTCCCTTTTGAATACTACGGTATCACTTCACTAGAGGCATTACGCCTGACACATGCCATAGAAGTTTGGCTTGGATATCGGTTGTCTTTAGAGTTGGTATATGAGTATCCCACAGTTCAGGTGTTGGCACAGCATTTAGCCAAGAAAGTTGAGTGTGTCTGCTGAATTATTTAAACCAGCTAAGACCAGTATGAGACAAAAACTTGAAATACATTTTAAAAACTTCTTCCACTAGAACCACCAGGGCTACTTTTTATGATCACTGTTGATTGTCTATGGCGTTCTCCACCTACAAACTGGTCACTGTTAAGCGAAGATGTCCATGTGTGGTGTACTTTCCTTAACCAATCCCCATCTCGTATTCAGACGCTTGCACAATTACTTTCACAAGATGAACGCACCAGATCTGAGCGTTTTTACTTGGAACGAGACAGAAAACGCTTTATTGTTGGGCGTGGTTTACTTAGAACAATCTTAGGCTCTTATTTGGGTACTAATGCTAGTCAATTACAGTTTTGTTATGGTTCGCATGGCAAACCGATCTTGGCTGAAACATCTGGTGGAAGTATATTGAGTTTTAATTTATCCCACTCCCATGAGCTTGTCTTATATGCGATAACCCGCAAACGTGAAATTGGTGTTGATCTTGAATATATTCGCCCTATTTCTGACTTTGAGCAAATTGCTGAACGCTGCTTTTCGCAGCGAGAAAAGGATGTCTTTCACCAACTTCCCACAGACCAGAGATTAGGAGCCTTTTTTAATTGTTGGACTCGCAAAGAAGCTTATTTGAAAGCTACTGGATATGGGCTACTTTTTCCTATGGATCAGTTGGATGTCTCATTATCTCCAAGTGAACCAGTTCAGCTTTACAGCATCAAAGGCGATCGCTCGACTGTCACCCGTTGGTCGCTCCAAGAGTTTACACCTGCTTTCAGCTATGTAGGTGCACTAGCTGTAGAAGGACACGGTTGGCATCTTAAATGTTGGCAATGGGAGTAAATAAAAGGCTGACACCAAAAAGCTAATATACATCCCTAATTAGTGAAAGATTTTCCATTGATTATGCCTTTTACATCCCTTAAATTTAACTATGTTGCTAATAATTGAAACTTAATTAGCTGCAAATTAGATATAAGAAGTTGAAGTCAAGTTACTCTTCAACAATTAGCCAGATAGTCAATGCAACTAATAACTTTTAAATACCCTGTTGCATTCCGTATATAGCTTTTCACTTTACATAAGATGAATAACTGATAGATTTTGCCTAATCCCAAGAAAAATTCTTAGTTAAACGTCTAAATAGAAACCAACTAATGTACAAGAGTGCAATGTTGGATCTCAATGTTTACTGTTTCTTGTTAATCCTAATTTTGTCTGAATAATTTCAAGAAAAAGGTACTATGATTGACTCCCCCAAAGATTTAAAATTTTCTTCCTTAGTAGAGCTTCTCTGCTACAGGGCTTTGCACCAACCTGATAGATTAGCTTTTTCCTTTTTACAGGATGGAGAAATAGAAACAGCTAGTTTAACGTACCAAGAATTAGATCAACAGGTACGAGCGATCGCAGCCCATCTCCAGTCTATAGGAGCTAGTGGCCAACGAGCTCTGCTACTCTATCCATCTGGTTTGGAATTTATTGCTGCTTTCTTCGGGTGTTTGTATGCAGGGGTAGTGGCTATTCCGGCTTACCCGCCTAAACAAAATCAAAAGCTAACGAGATTACAAGCAATCCTCACAGATGCCGAAGCTCAGATAGCCCTTACTACTAACTCTCTGTTCGATAGCATCAAAGGACGCTTTGACCAAGATACCGCACTGGCAAATCTGCATTTACTTGCCACCGATGGCATTGCTAACGACTTAGCCTCAGACTGGCAGCAACCAGAAGTCAACAACGACACTTTAGCCTTTCTGCAATATACTTCGGGTTCTACTGGCACGCCGAAGGGAGTCATGGTCAGTCATGGCAATATGTTGCATAACTTGGAATACATCAAGCAAGCATTTGAACTCACTCCTGATACTGTGTCTGTGTCTTGGTTGCCTGGATTCCATGACATGGGTCTAATTGATGGACATCTCCAGCCCTTGTATACAGGATTTAAATGCATCTTGATGCCGCCTGCATCCTTTGTACAGCGTCCGATTCGATGGTTGCAAGCAATTTCGCGCTATCAAGCAAATCATTCTGGTGGCCCTAACTTTGGTTATGACCTCTGTGCTAGCAGCAAACTCACTCCAGAACAAATAGAATCCCTCGATTTAAGTCATTGGCATAGCGCCTACAGTGGTTCGGAGCCTGTTCGCAAAGAAACAATGGAGCGGTTTGCAGCTAAATTTAAACCTGCTGGTTTTAGCCCTAACTTCTTTTACCCCTGCTATGGTTTGGCGGAATCCACTCTCATGGTTTCAGGTGGCAACGTCAAAGACGAACTGATCTACTGTCAAGTTGACGCCGAAGCACTCGAACAAAATCGGATTGTCCCAGAAGGCGCAGATACCAAAAACGTTAGGCATTTGGTAGGGTGTGGGCATTCTTGGTTGGATACGAAAATTGTCATTGCTAACCCAGAGTCAATGACAGAATGTGCCCCCAGCGAAGTAGGAGAAATTTGGGTTTCTAGCTCCAGTGTGGCTCAAGGCTATTGGCAAAGACCAGAAGCGACAAACCAAACATTTCAAGCATATCTGCAAGATACAAGTGGTCCGTTTCTTCGCACGGGTGATTTCGGATTTTTGCAGAATGGTGAGTTGTTCGTCACCGGGCGCGTCAAGGACATGATTATTATCCGGGGTCGCAATCACTATCCCCAAGATATCGAATCAACGACGGTAAAAAGCCATCCAGCTTTACGAATTGGTTTTGCGGCGGCTTTTTCTGTTGAGATAGATGGCGAAGAGCAACTTGTCGTTACTTCTGAAGTTGAACGGACTGCTATTCGCAAGCTGAACGTTGATGAAGTTGTGGCGGCTATCCGGCAAGGAGTGTCTGAGGAACATGAGCTACAAGTTTATGCTGTGTTGCTGCTGAAG
>JBGTMK010000782.1:0-2440 GCA_041743605.1 Nostoc sp. | reverse complement strand
AAATCCGGTTGGCATTACTGGAACCTTGCACCTAGATGTATTAAATCTTACCCTACCTCGGATAGTGCCACTTTGTTTCCAACTTGATTGCTTATCAGACAAGTCCGCTTGTCAATAGGGTTTGAGACGCGCTGACCCTGGGTCAAATATGCGAAAGTTGTAGGTAAACATCCGCTTAGAAAAATTATCTTCTTTTTGCGCCTGAATTTCAACATGGATTAATAACCAAAGTTCTTCCCCTTGGATTTGCCAAACTTTGACTAATTGATCAGCATATCTTTTACCCTGTTCGGCTTCACGAGCTATTTGTTGAAATTCTTTATCTAAAAACTCGTATGGACGCTCCCAATCAATTAATGCAGAAGTTTCTGGAAAAAAGAAATGCATGGCTTGGGGAAAATAAGCTTCTAGAATTTCCTTCCAAGGGCTATCAAAATCAGCGCGTTCGCTATCACTAGTCATGTCATTTTTCATTTTTCCAGAGTAGCATCAAATTCTGGATAGAGTCGCGGTACTTGTAGTAGCTAGTTTAGAACTTTGATTAATCGGAATCTCTACCCAAAACTCTGCTCCCTGTCCTGGTTCCGAAATACACCAAATGGCTCCGTTGTGTTTTTCTGCGACAATCTGAGCGCTAATTGCTAGTCCTAACCCAGTACCTTTACCTGCGGCTTTTGTAGTAAAGAAAGGGTCAAATAATCGTTGCTTAACTGCTTCGGTCATGCCATGACCATTATCTGCAATTTTTACAGTTATACGATCTGAGTTGCGTAACTGAGTACGAATTACAATCTGGCTGGGGTTAGCTTCTATGTCCTCAAGAGTTCGCTTACTGTTATAGCTATCAAGAGCATCAATGGCATTACTGATCAGATTCATAAATACCTGATTGAGTTGTCCGGCATAGCACTCTACTAAGGGAATATCACCATATTCTTTGACTATTTCAATTCCGGCATTTCCAGACGTTTGTTTGAAGCGATTTTGTAAAATCAGTAGTGTGCTATCAATACCTTCATGAATGTTAACAGGCTTCATATCCGCTTCGTCAAGTCGAGAAAAATTCCGCAAGGATAGAACTATTTCACGAATGCGATTAGCTCCCATTTTCATTGAAGTTAGGATTTTAGGCAGATCCTCAGTCATAAAGTCAAGGTCGATCGCTTCTATATGAGCTTCTACTTCAGGTATTGAATGAGCATTGGACTTTTGATAGAGTTCTACCAGTTCCAATAAGCCGAGTGTATATTCATTTACATGGGTCAGATTGCCGTAGATAAAGTTAACTGGGTTATTGATTTCGTGAGCTACCCCAGCCACTAATTGACCTAAACTCGACATTTTTTCAGTTTGAATCAGTTGAGATTGAGTCTGTTTGAGATTGTGCAAAACTTGGTTGAGTTGTTCTGCTTGAGCAGTAGCAGCAGCAGTAGCAGCGCGGCTTTGATTATACAATTGCGCTTGGTCAATAGCGATCGCTAACTGGTCAGCCACACCTCGAATAATTTCCACCTCATCATCACTCCAGGGACGGAGCGCCCTACTATGTTCGCAGACAATCACACCCAAGCAACCCGACTGAGTTTGAATTGAAACTATTAGTAGAGACTTAAAGCCCAATGTCACCAGTAAATTCCGACTCTTGAAATCAAGCCACGAATCTGTCGCAATGTCATCAAAGCAAAGCAAATTTCCTTGCAGAATAGCTTCACTCAGGGATTCCACATTCTGGATGGGAGAACAGCCTAAAGGTTCTGGCAAATCGGGAGCGCAAGCTTGCTGACTCAGTTCAAAGCTAGTAGATTCATCTTCTTGATGACACCAAAAAAACTGGCATCGATCGATCTGTAGCAGTTCTCGAACTTCACCCACTACTGTACTTAAAATTGTATTTAGATCCAGTGAGTTGCGAATTTGACTAGATAGACGAGTTTTAAGAATTTTCTCCCGCTCAACTAGCTCTCGCAATTGGACTTCAGACTGTTTTAACTCTAGCTTGGCCATCTGACGATTGACACTAGCTCTTGCTAATAGCCAAGAACCAATGCCAATTAGTCCTATTAACCCAGCATATAGCAGTAGCAATTGACTCAAAAATCGGTTTGATTTGGTCGTCAACGCCTCTGGCGATACCCATGAGACAATCTTCCAGTGATAGGATTTAGTATCAATTTGATGTTGGCTTGGTGCAAAAGCTTGTCCTGTTCCCGTACTAGATTTTTGCCCTTCCACAAGTGGATAGACTGTGGTAAAAGTGAACATTCCCTCAGCAGTTTGGAATTGTCCTGATTCTTTTTGAGAAATTTCCTGCCATGCTTGGGGAAAAGCTTTGCCAAAAGTGCGGTTTTTGCGACCGGGAAACATAAATCCCCATTCATCCTCAGATTTCGCCCCTTTTAACCAGTAACCATCGGCATTCATTAGCATTCCCTGGCTAGAA
>JBGTMK010000781.1:0-7661 GCA_041743605.1 Nostoc sp. | reverse complement strand
AGGGGCTGATTGCCAGATATTGCTTCCCGTAAAATCTCACCTGTAGAAATCAGAGGAATCTCAAAGTATCTGCAAAGCCTTTGTGCTTGAGTGCTTTTCCCCGATCCTGAACCTCCCAGAATCACCAATCTCACAACAATTTACTCCTCATCCTGTCAAATTCACTACTTGCTAAGTCTGTTTTGCCCAAACAATCGGCAAATCTAACATTTAGCGATTTTCAGACTTACACCTAGCTTTTTTAAATAATTGGAACTGTAACTCTTATGTTTTCATTTTTACAAGTACTTTCTGAGGAAAGACGAAAATTTAAATCAAAACAACTCTTGACTTCAACACAAACGTAGTGTTTGACTAAGAATGCAATTTGCCAAATCCATGACACCTCTGAAAAACAGATTGATTATACAGGCAGATTTGCAATAATTTCCGTCAGCAATAACTCTTAACCTATTGTATTTTTTTAAACTTAACCTTATGGTTTCCCAACTAGAAACTCAAAGTATCAATTCAACCCTGACCCTACCATATCCAGTTGAAGGGCTAGTGCAAGTTTTTACTAGCTCCCATCGCAATTTTTTTACGAGCGTGATGGCTCAATCACTGAGAATAGCTGGACAAGGAACGCCAGTGTTAATAGTGCAGTTCCTCAAAGGAGGTATTCGCCAAGGACAGGAAAGACCCATACAATTAGGGCAAAATTTAGATTGGATTCGCTGCGATTTGCCTCGTTGTATCGATACACCACATCTTGATGATACGGAAAATAAAGCCTTACAAAAGCTGTGGCAGTATACACAGCAGGTAGTGTGTGAGAGTAAGTATTCTCTCGTGGTTTTAGATGAGTTAAGTTTAGCGATTAACTTTGGTTTAATTCCTGAAACGGAGGTTTTAGCATTTCTGGCAAAACGCCCTCCCCATGTCGATATCATTCTCACAGGGCCAGAGATGCCAAAATCTCTTTTAGATGTGGCAGATCAAATTACAGAGATTCGTCGCAGTTATCGACCTTAAAGAGAATACTCAGGTCATGCTAATATATCAAGTCTGTTTAAATTAACGTTAGTAGCGAACTTGTGATTAAGAACGATATCTGGATTACCGAAATGGCTCAACAGGGTTTGATTTCACCCTTTGAGCCAAGTTTAATCCGAAAAGTGCAAAAAGATGAGTCTGTAGCGATTCAACCTGTAATTAGTTACGGTTTGTCTTCTTATGGCTACGATATACGCCTTTCCTCGGCTGAGTTCCGTATCTTTCGCCACATTCCCGGAACTGTAATTGATCCCAAAAACTTTAATCCCCAGAATCTGGAGCCAACAGCACTGCACACAGATGCCAATGGCAGTTACTTTATTTTACCTGCTCATTCCTATGGACTTGGGGTTGCTCTAGAAAAGCTGAAGGTTCCTGAGAATATTACTGTAATTTGTATTGGAAAATCTACGTATGCACGTTGTGGGATAATAGCAAACCTAACGCCCGCTGAGGCTGCATGGCGGGGTCATCTTACCTTGGAATTTTCCAATTCTTCTAGCGCTGACTGTCGCATCTACGCTAACGAAGGCGTGGTGCAACTGCTATTTTTAGAGGGTGAACCCTGCGCTATTAGTTATGAAGCAAGACAGGGTAAATATCAGGATCAGCTAGAAATTGTAACTCTAGCTCGCGTATAGTTTAATAATATGTAAGTTTATATATTTGCAGTAATTCCGGTTGAACCAAAACCACCAGTTCCTCTAGATGTATGAGTGAGGCTATTAACTTCTTCAACTTCAACATGAATCACTGGTGTGATAACCATTTGGGCAATTCTCATTCCTTTTGTCACTTTAAAAGAATTTTTGCCATGATTTATTAAAATTACAGCTATTTCTCCTCGATAACCTTCGTCTACCGTACCAGGAGTATTGAGAACTGTAATTTGGTACTTAAGAGCTAGACCACTTCGTGGTCTAATTTGAGCTTCAGTTCCTTTGGGTAAATCTATTGATATGCCAGTACATACTAGCTTACTTTCACCAGGAGAAATCTCTAATTCATCTACAGCAGTTAAATCTAGCCCAGAATCGTTCGGATGTTCGTAGTTTGGAATAATTGCTGACTCATTTAACTTACGTATTTTTAGCTTCATTGCTTTAACATTCATTGCTTACTTAATCGCTAACTAATTATATTACCAATCAATAATTTCAACTAAAAGTAGTATACATACACCAATTACTTATAGAATAACATGAGTATATATGCTTGATGGCGCGTACCAAATAAAACTGATAATTTTGTGATATAAGGAAAAAATTATGTCATTACTAACCGATAGCGATCTAACAAAAATGATATGCACTACTAAGCAGGAATGGCAAAAACGAGACGAAAATAACCCCAAAATTTATATTAATCCATTTACAGAAACTAACTTAAAACCTGGAAGTTATGACTTAAGTGTTGGAACTAGTTATGCATCTGCTTTAAAAGGACAATTTCAAGTAAACGATAATTCTCCAGTTACTCTTGAACCGGGTGAGACAGTCCTTATTACTACGCTAGAAGAAATCAAAATGCCTATAAATAAAAAAGTATCAGCATTGATATTATCTAAAGTTTCTCAAGTATCAAAAGGTTTATCTCACATATCTACAACTATTGACCCTGATTGGGAAGGAAAACTATTGATAGCTATGACTAATCATTCAAGAAAAAGCATAAAGCTTAATCTAAGAGAGCCATTGTGTACAATGATTTTTTTTGAAAATAAGTCAGCAGCAGACAAAGAATCATTGTATGCACCAGGGAGAGTAGACATATTAGCGCGTCAATTTTCTAGTATGGCCCCAGAGTTGCAACGTGAAATTGAGAAAAAGAAGAGAGCAAGAAGGAAAAATTTTAATATTAGGATATTAGTTTCTATTGCTACTATTCCACTTTCTCTACTATTAGGTTATCTATTTTTCAAAAATAATTTAGATTCATTTATAGCTCTAATAGGATTGGGTGCAACTTTATCACAGACAGCTTTGGCAGTAATAAGTAGTCGTCTCAGCGAAGATGAAAAATAGTGAATCTGTTTGAATTTTTAACCTTTAAAGGCTTGAAAGTAGTAATTTCACCTTCCGCCAACACTGCTTTTCATACCATTGCGCGATCGCTCTAAATCATACCCAAAAATCGGAGTGCGATCGCAGCAAAAGAGCAACCTTTTTGTCTGATGAGGATTCCTACAAGTTCTCATCAAGCAGGATGAGCATAAATAATTTGCTCCTGATTCAGCATTGCTTTTGCAATCACCTCCAAAACTTGCAACACCTGAGTTTGCAAATGTGGAAAATCTTCCAATAATTCGGTTAAACCTGCTTCACCTTCTAGGTAGTCAAAAAAAGTTTGCAATGGAATTCGCGTTCCAACAAACACAGAAGTACCACTCATAATATCTGGATTAGAGGAAATAATTCGGCGATCGCATAGAACTTTTTGAATATCCATCGTCCTGCAAATGTCAATATAAGATAGTCTAAACTTTCATTGCGCTTCTAGCCAAACCTGTAAATCAGCCAAACTAGTAAAATCTAACAGTGCTTCACTCAAATCTTCGAGGACAGGCAAAGGTAAACCAAAAATTGAGGAGCGTATTTCTTGAGAAAGTTCCCCAAATCGCTTAGTCAATTGCCGGAGAATAAGATTAGCTGTTGCTTCCTCCCGTCCTTCCTCCCGTCCTTCTTCCTTAATTTCTCGGTAAACTCGCGTTTCCTTAAGCGTGATTCCTAACATAGACTCTACCTCAGCTTGAGTTAATTGTTCAAATCTGTACACCATGATCGTCATTATTAATTCAATTATGGCGCGACTCGATGGTGATAGCACTTCTTGGGTAGTTCTTGTTAACAAATACCTTGCTTCTTCTGGTGCTTGTTCTTCATCTACTGTAGTTAATACCATCAGCGCTACCCATATAGGTAACTGACGAATATCCCCTAATTCATCTAAATACACCCGATGTATTTGTTCGCCGTTTAGCAATGAGCGATGAGGATGAATATCGCTTTGCTCAATACTGCGTGACGGGTAGATTATCACTGCTTGCCAGTCGCTAAATCTGGCATGGTTGCGGTAGAAATATAACGAAGATTCAGCCCATACTCTTTCATAAAGTTGTTCATCTTTCTGGAACTGCACCTCACAAAAATATACAACTCCAGCACCATCGGTTTCTGGGGGTAGAAATACTCCATCAATTTCAAATTTCGGCTCTTTGACGGCGACTGAATCAAAACGATAACTATCTGCATTATTTGGAGGATTGCTCAATAGCTCAAACAGCAAGGTTGGAGACTGTTGAAACAGTTTGTAAAATATTGAGTCTCGACGCATGAAAGCATTTTATTAGTTTTTCTTATGGTTAATACTAGTGTGATCAGTCTCAATTCAGCCCAAAAAATGATTATGGTGCTAATCTTGCTTTACCTAGACGCTGCTTTTCATACCATTGTGCGATCGCAGGTGCCCAATCTTCAAAATGAGGCCACATCATTTCACACAACTTTTGAATTTCCAGTTGAGCATCTTTCTTATTTCTCAAGTCACAAAAATGCAAGAAAGACCTTAAATTAAAACTAACTACAAAATGCTGGCGATAATCAAAAGGCACTTTACCTCTTGCGTGTTCTTCAGACATTCCAGCCTCAAAATCAGCTTTATATCGTTTAGCTGCTTCTAGACACCACTCCAAGTCTGCTGCTCGTTGCTCTGGTGAATAATAGTACTTTTTGCCTTGTCTATCAGTGTAATAACCAACGGGACGTAGGTAAAAAACATCTTCTATGTCTTTCTTGCCTTCTACTACATCAATAAATTGGTTGCCTGTATATCTAAAAGATTGGACATCAAATGATACGCCTACACGATGAGTACGGGCTTGCTGCATCACATTGTGGGGAAAGTAACCACAGTTGAAAACAATCTGGGGATGCTCTAAAGGCCCATAGTGTCCCCTCTCACCCGCTAAAAGTCGCTTAACAATAACTTCGCCGCTTTGTGACTCCGAGGGCCAGGAGTCGCGCTCATCAAACACGAACCCATCAGTATAGTCCTGGTGCATCGCGGCATAAATCACCTGCTGCGGGTTTGGTGTTTTGGCAATAACCTCTACTCGAAATCGATGCATTAGCTTATCGGGAACGGATTTGTGAATGAAAGTGCTTACACAGAATGAGCGGAGCCTGTTCGTTAGACATGGCTTTAAACTCGATCCACTATCATATCTCTGGCTTGGATTTCTACTTGAGCAGATTTAGATACTTTACAAATATTAATAAGTTTGTTACAGTTATTTACATAAGAGAAAAACAAGGAAAAATAAAATGCGTACAAATACTGCTATAATTGACGACCAAGGCAAACTGAACAATTTTGCGATCGAGCCAAAAGTTTACGTAGATGAGCAAGGCGATCGCACTGGCTTCACTCCCTATGCAGAAATGCTCAACGGTCGTTTAGCAATGATTGGTTTTGTTTCTCTAATAGCATTAGAAGTATTCACCGGACACGGTATCATCGGTGTTTTGGCAAGTCTGTAAAAGCTAATTTTTATAATTTAATTCTCAACAAATGTAAGAGACGGTAAATTTACCGTCTCTTAATTTTATGTAAAACTTAGTGGTAGAGTGAAAATATACTGATAGCCAAAGCAGTTATCAGCGTAAAAATATTGGGTAAAATATGGCTTTAACTGCTTCAACTATGTTGCCATTGGGCACGAAAGCGCCAGATTTTAATCTACCGGAAGTAGTATCTGGAAAGGCAAGTTCACTTTCTACCTTTGCAGATAAAAAAGCACTGTTGGTAATGTTTATTTGTCGGCATTGCCCATTTGTAAAGCACATTCAAAAAGAATTAGTGCAGTTAGGAAAAGATTATTTTACAGGTGATTTAGCGATCGTTGCCATTAGTGCTAACGATGCACACAATTACCCAGATGATGCGCCAGAGTCGCTACAAGCATTTGCCACAGAACAAGGGTTTAATTTTACCTTATGCTACGACGAGAGTCAGGAAACAGCAAAAGCTTACACAGCAGCTTGCACACCAGATTTTTTTGTATTTGATAGCGATCGCCAACTAGTTTATCGGGGACAATTGGATGATAGCCGTCCCAGTAATGATAAACCTGTGACTGGCGCAGATTTACGTGCAGCCATTGAAGCAGTGCTGGCAGATAAACCTGTTACAAACGAGCAAAAGCCGAGTGTTGGTTGCAATATTAAATGGAAACCTGGAAACCAACCCAGTTATTTTGGTTAAAAGGGATTGGGTATGGGGGATTGGGCATGGGGCATGGGGCATTAGTTATTTTCCCCCTGCTTGCCCTGCTTCCCCTGCTCCCTCATCCTTCCACTCCCTAATCCCTACTCCCATCAATGTTTAATTTCCAAATTAAGTATGTAGCATCCTAATTGGACTTTTTCTGCCCACAATTCATATTCCAGACGCAAATGTTCTGGTAATGGATGTCCGTTGAGAGTTAGGCTACTAGTAAAATTTCGCAAACGAATAGGATCGTTAGGTTGCAATGACTCAGTTGGCAACCAATAGCGACTAATGCCATAAACGCCCTGTTCCCAAAAGTGACGGTAACTCACTTGGGCGTTACCTTGCATAGTCATGATGACGCGATAAGGGGAAATCTCTAGCCACAAAATTCTGGGACTGTTAGGGGCGTAAGCTTTGCTCTTAGTTTGGGGAAGTCTGTCCTGTGGACTTACTACACTCTCTACTTCGCAGCTAATTAGGGGCGGTGCGGTCAGCAACAAATGGAATCTATCAGTATCTTTTTGATACAATGTTGCGGCAGCTTCGACAACAGACCAGATTGGTAGGTCAGTGGAAATCAGTGATAAGCACACGGGCTTGCGGTGATGGGTCAGCATGGGAGCGATAAGGGCTAAAAGCTATTGAACAAAATGAAATGAACACTCTAGCTGTCTAATAGGTCAGGGTAAGAAACTAAATACTAAAGCAGCCTTAATATTGATAAATCCGCTGATTTGTTAATAAGCTACACAAATCTGGATAGAAATAGGATCAATGTCAGCTTAGACAGCAAAAACGGTACTTTCTCTAGAGAGAGCTAATTCGTAAGTAAAGCTTGTAAATATTCTAAGCCTATAGCCTCAAAACAGTGGAGTCGTTTTAAATGCTAAGAAGCCTTTTTGAGCGAGACTTACCGTAGATTAGAGTAAGTTTCATACAGTCAAAAACAATAAGATACCAGCAAGCAAGTCACCAGCAGCGACAAACTAAGTCCCTGATGAATTTCAGGTGTATTCAAAGCCAGTCTATACTAATGTCGGCTTCTGTTATATCCGTAGAAACTCACGAAAACCTTTCTTATCAAAACAGTGCTGTACATGGATAGCGGGGCGTTGAGCCAGTACTTAGTAACAAGTGCTGAGTGAAAAAGCATTAAATTTGTCTTCTCAATGCCCGTACCAGCCACCAGCGAATCTAGCGCAGCGTTCCCCAGTTGCGTCAATGTTCCCAATCCCTGTTTTTTGTTAACGATCGCTTGACTTTTAAGACAGTCGCTACAAAATATACAGCGGATTTCAATTGAGAGAATCCCCTGTGATAATCAAATAAGAAATTTGTTAGATCCGGTACCAGCA
>JBGTMK010000780.1:0-10411 GCA_041743605.1 Nostoc sp. | reverse complement strand
GATTGCTGATCAGGCAATTCCGCTTGTCAATAGGGTTTGAGACGCGCTGACCCTGTATTCTATACAGTGTAAGATGAAAAAAATCACTCAATTTCTTCACAGCGAATTAACAGCCTTTCCATTGCTTCCGCTAGAGAAATTAAATCTGTCCAAGAAGAACCACTAACTAAATTTTGGGCGTGAGCTAATCTGTTTCGCAACTGTTCAGCAGACTTGAGGAAGCGTTCGCCAAATCGTTTGGATTTGAGTCCTAGCTGTTGGAGAAGTTCTGGTTGATTCAAAATCAACTCTCGCTTGTCACAGAATTGCAGATAATCTAACAAATCGGTAGCTTCGTTTCTTTCTTGGCTCTCTCGCCATAGTCGTTGAGCAACTTCTAAGCGTTCAGGTTTGAGAACTTTTTCCCAAGAATCTTGGGGATAGTAAATCCGCACCAGCCGCAGCAAATTCATTTCTAGCAGCGTTACTAAGCCAAACAGTAGCATTCGCACGGGTGCTTTCTGCAAGTCGCCACAGGTAACAATACCACTTACTTGATTACAATCTAAGACAAACAATCGTGGAGTTTGTTGCAAAATGGGTAGCAACTTTATCAGTGGGGTGGAAATGGCAATTAGTTCTTTTGGATGAAACACCCTTTGATAGTCGCTACATTTGCCTTTTTTGCCTGGAATTAAACTAGAGCGTTCTACATAACCGCTAATAATATCTCCCGTCTCAACGCCGATAACATCAAAATTTTGTGCCCGCATCCAATGCAGCACTTCTGTCACTTCTGCATCAGCTGGCATAGCTTTTAGAGGTTCTGCCACGTATTCAATAGTGATATTGTTCTCAAATAAACTCCGCAGGTCTTTAGAACGCGATTTTAGGTGTTTCATCCCCCTGCCGTGAACTGACGTTAAATAATCCTACGCTACTCATGCGATCGCCAGCAGAATTTTCTGCCAGATTATCCTTGCGTAGACGTAGCCCAGCGTAGGCATCACTATCCCAATAAATACCATCTTAGTTGGTAATATTTAGTAATAGTTTAGACAGTTTCAAGTAACAAAATATTTCGCATCTAAAACAAAATAAATATAGGACTCTTATTTAGTAAATCTCAAATTGTAGGGTGCGTTATCGCTGAGAGTAAGGCATCTGGGAATATGGTGCGTTACGGCTAAATTAGACTTTCTCAAACCCTCAAATTCTTACACAGCCGTAACACACCCTACTTGTAAGAAAAAGAGTACTCAGACTCAGCACTCTTCATACCCAATCCCTAATCCCCAGTAAAGAGTCCCTTTTACGGCTTTAGCAATCAACACTGTCCTAACCTGTGTGACTACGGCTACACAATTTTCTCATTTGTACTGCTATAGCAGTCCTAAATCATTCGTGAACAATAAGATCCCCGACTTCTTTGAGAAGTCGGGGATCTGAGTCTCTCGATTTTCACAACTCATTTAGGATCGCTATATTAACTTTTTGAGTACGGTAAACCGTATTTGCTTGTTAGTTCCCAAAGATTAATTTAATTGTTAAGTTTAATTACATAAATAAAAAAATGGTGCAACCATTGTTGCTAAACAGGAGAGATTATGAGAAGAGTTAGTATATTTGACAATCCAGATACAATAAGCAGAGTTGCAATGCGGTCTGGATATTACATCATACAAGTCAAGCTTTCTCAAAAATAAGATTTAATTAACATTGTTTAACATTGCTATGAAAGCTACAGATCAATTGGTGCATTTTTTAGAGGAAGAGTTGGGTATTTCTAATGGAGCAATTTCTCTTGCCTTGCGACATTGTGAGCAGACCCCTAACTATCTAGCTATGACCCTCTGGCAGTATGGGCTGGTAACAGTGGATCAGTTAGCTCAAATTTTTGATTGGTTGGAAACAATCTAAGCTGCTTCAATTATTTGGATAGGAAATCCAAGACCATACCATGTTGAAGAAAAATGCAGAATCCAGAATTCAGAATTCAGAATCAAGACGCTCGATAGCGCAGCGTTAGCGACGCAGGAGCGTCTGACTCGCTAATGCTGCGCTATCAGTCGGGGATTCAGACCCGCCACTGAATTCTTGCACCACCAAATCGTATATTTGGTGGGGGTGCAAAAACGCCGATTATTCAGACGCGACGCTTGATGACTCGCTACCGCTGCACTATCGCAGACTCGCTTAAGCGTACTCCTACGGAGAAGCAAGCTACGCGCAGCGTCTCGCAGACAAGCCATGCTGTTCGCGTTAGCGTCTCTGAAAGAGAAGGCTTTACGCTGTGCTATCCGCCAGTCATACAGAATTCATTCTGAATTCTGACTCCTGAATTCTGTTCGATAAAGTCACATTCTCAAAAGTTCTCATTATAAGGATTGGTAACAACATTCATGGCAATTAAAGAACAACCTAAATCACCTTGGTTTCGGATCATTGCAAATATATTGCTCGCAGTATCAGGATTATTCCTGCTCTTAAATTTATTTTTGCCTGGTTTATTTGCTTCTGGCCCTACAGGTGTTCCCTATAGTTTATTTATTCATCAAGTACAGGAGGGCGAAGTCAGCCGCGTTTCCGTGGGTCAAAATGAGATTCGCTACCAACTAAAAGCAGAGAATACCGAACCAGGACAGGTGTTTGCAACTACACCAATCTTTGATTTAGAGTTGCCCAAACTATTAGAACAAAAAGGAGTTGAGTTCGCGGCTACACCTCCACCCAAGAATACTTGGTTTACAACTCTCTTAAGTTGGGTGATTCCACCACTGATTTTTATTGGTATTTGGCAGTTCTTTCTCGCCCGTGGTGCTGGTGGCGGTGGACCCCAAGGTGCGCTTTCCATTGGTAAGAGCAAAGCTAAGGTTTACGTTGAAGGCGAATCAGCTAAAATCACCTTTGCAGATGTAGCTGGGGTAGAAGAAGCGAAAACTGAGTTAGTGGAAATTGTCGATTTCCTCAAGACTCCCGGACGCTTTACGCAAATTGGCGCTCGAATTCCCAAAGGTGTGTTGTTGGTTGGCCCTCCAGGTACTGGTAAAACACTTTTAGCCAAAGCTGTAGCGGGAGAAGCAGGAGTTCCATTTTTCAGCATCTCTGGTTCGGAGTTTGTAGAATTGTTTGTCGGTGTGGGTTCTTCCAGAGTCCGGGATTTGTTTGAGCAGGCCAAAAAACAGGCTCCTTGTATTGTATTCATAGATGAATTAGATGCGATCGGTAAGTCTCGTAGCAGTAATGGCTTTTACGGTGGTAACGATGAGCGAGAACAGACCCTCAACCAGTTACTAACAGAGATGGACGGGTTTGCAGCTGGTGATGCGACTGTGATTGTCCTAGCAGCTACTAACCGCCCCGAAAGCCTTGACTCCGCATTGCTACGTCCAGGTCGCTTTGACCGCCAAGTATTGGTAGACCGTCCTGATTTATCCGGTCGTGAAGCAATTCTCAAGATTCACGCTCAAAAGGTAAAATTAGGGGATGATGTAGATTTAAGAGCGATCGCTACTTGTACCCCTGGTTTTGCTGGCGCAGATTTGGCAAACTTGGTAAATGAAGCAGCATTATTAGCAGCTCGCAATCTCCGTGAAAGTGTTGCTCAAGAAGACTTCGCCGAAGCAATTGAGCGGGTAGTCGCCGGTTTAGAGAAAAAGAGTCGGGTGATGAACGAGACTGAGAAAAAAATTGTTGCATACCATGAAGTTGGTCACGCAATGGTCGGGGCGCTAACCACAGGAAACGGACGTGTAGAAAAGATTTCGATTATTCCCCGTGGGATGGCTGCTTTGGGCTACACTCTGCAATTACCAACTGAAGACCGCTTTTTGATGAATGAAGAGGAATTGCGGGGTCAGATTGCAACTCTATTAGGTGGACGTTCCGCCGAAGAGGTTGTGTTTAATAGTATTACAACAGGTGCTTCCAACGATTTGCAACGAGCAACTGACTTGGCAGAACGGATGGTAACATCTTATGGGATGAGCAAAGTGTTAGGGCCATTAGCTTACCAACAAGGACAACAATCGATGTTTTTGGGTAATGGTGGGGCTAATCCCCGACGGGCGGTGAGTGAAGACACATCCAAAGCTATTGATAGCGAAGTCAAGGAAATCGTGGAAAAAGCCCACGAACAAGCCCTAGAGATTCTTAGACAGAATCGAGACTTGCTAGAAGCGATAGCAACTCAACTCTTAGAAACAGAGGTCATTGAAGGCGAAAAACTGCACAGTTTGCTAAGTCAGGTTAAACCCGTAACTAATTCGTAATTCGTAATTCGTAATTCGTAATTCGTAATGGGCTTTGCCACGCTACGCTAACGTAATTCCTATACAGAGGGACGCAGAGTACAACTTTGCGTCCTTTTGCGTTAAACCTCTGCGTTCTTCTGCGTTTCAGAAATGCCAGCCCACAGATATCATTATCAATAACGAGGGAATGATTGCACAGATCCCACAAAGCATTGCTTGACTATTACCAATTTTGACTGCGAAGATTCCTGCTGGTATGCTGGCAATTGCGATCGCTAATCCAATAGATATCTCCGAAAAAAATGTAGAGACGTAACACTGCTACGTCTCTACAAGGGTTCTGGGTAACGCATATTTAATTTCTGGAGATGTCTAATCCAAACCATTTGCACATCAATAAATATTGAGATGAGATTTCGAGGTAATCATAAGGAGATGGGGATTCGGGATTCGGGAATGGGGATTGGGGAATTTGGAATTGGGAATTTTCTCTCTGCCCCCTGCCCCCTGCCCCCTGCCCCCTGCCCTAATACTCTGGAACTGAAGGATCGATTTCTCGACTCCAAGCGGTAATTCCGCCTTTGACATTTGTCCCAACAATCCCGGCTTCCTTGAGAATGGCGAGGGCTTTTGCTGATCGCCCGCCCATCTTACAATGAGCAATTAAACGGTGCCCATTCAATATTTTCTTTACCTTGGCAACGCCATTTCCATTTTCAATGTCTGGTAAGGGCACCAACACTGAACCCGGAATCTTGGCAATTTCGTACTCATTGGGGTTGCGGACATCTAACAGTACAAAATCCTTTGCACCACTATCCAGCAATTCCTTCAAATCCTTAACGGTCATTTCTTGACTTTCCATCTGCTGTTTCGCCTCCTCTGCCTTAGCTTGTGGAATTCCGCAGAATTCTTCGTAGTCTACCAGCTTTTCAATTACTGGGCGAATTGGGTTAGGACGCAGTTTCAACTCCCTAAATTTCATGTCTAAGGCGTTGTATAACAGCAATCGTCCACTTAGAGTGTTACCTTGTCCTAGAATGATTTTGACAGCTTCGGTTGCTTGGATTAAACCAATAATTCCTGGCAAAATCCCTAATACGCCACCTTCTGCACAAGAGGGAACCATTCCTGGTGGTGGTGGTTCTGGGAAAAGGTCACGATAATTCGGCCCACCTTCGTAGTTAAATACAGTAGCTTGTCCTTCAAAGCGTAAAATTGAGCCGTAGACGTTGGGCTTATTCAGCAATACGCAAGCGTCGTTAACTAGATATCTGGTGGGGAAATTATCAGTACCATCCACGACGATATCGTAAGGTTGAAGGATTTCCAGGGCGTTTTCAGAAGTTAAGCGAGTTTCGTATAAATCAACTTGGCAATAGGGGTTAATCTCGTGAATACGGTTTTTTGCCGATTCAATTTTGGGTTTACCCACCCAAGATGTCCCATGGATGACTTGGCGTTGCAAATTAGAAGTATCGACAATATCGAAATCAACAATCCCGATGCGTCCAATACCCGCCGCCGCCAGATATAAAAGTAGTGGTGAACCTAGTCCACCTGTACCGATACATAGTACACTGGCGGCCTTCAGGCGTTTCTGTCCTTCTAGTCCTACTTCCGGCAAAATCAGGTGTCGGGAGTAGCGTTCGTAATCGTCTTTGGTCAACTGGATTTCATCCAGATTGGGATTGAGCGACATACCATGTACCAATAGTTTCAAGTTTAATCTAGTAATTCTAGTATTAAAATAGTAATTTAGTGTCTAGAAGTAAATTTAGGTACTTCTATTAGCTGTTTTTTACTAGTAATACTCTAGTTTACCACTAGGCTTGTGTACTGTATCGCTATTTCACTTGTACTAGCAATGAGAGTCATTATCACTCACTGTTGAGAATAGAAGGGAAATAGTACAAAAATATTATCTATATATTAGTTATGTTCAGAGTTCTCTAAGAACTACTTTAAGAACTTTGGATACAAACAAAAAACGACATAAATCGCGTAACTCTTGAATAGTTTTGCTTTCGAGTTCTCAACGTGTAAACATGAAAATCAATATTTTTTTATTAGTAAACTCAGTTTGATAATTTACAAAGTGAATATGGGAATACTTATAAATAGAAGTTAATCAGCCGGTAATTAATTTTGCGTATTTATACCTCTTGTAGAAAACGTTTTTCTAAGAGGTTAACCTCTTAGAAAAATCTTTTCTGCTCATCCGAAGTCGAAATAATTTAGAAAAAGCTATATAGTTCCTACAGAAGCCTACTGTATCAACTGTAGTAATACTTGGAGAACTACAGGTAATAAGAGCCTAAATGTCTGTTAATTCCCTTTGTTTGTCTGGTTGCAAATAGTGCTTCATTATCTTATCTACGCTCGTTCCACAAACATCAGCTATTAAAGCTAAATCTGTACCATTATTAGCCTGAATGCTAATGAAAGTATGACGTGTTGAATAAGGTTTTAGATAGCTTATTTTTCCCTCTTCTGCTAATGCAGTAACGATTCCATTGTAAATCTTTCCCTCACTGTACTTTTTATCCCAAACTCCCGCTAATGCATCCAAAGAAATACGCTTACCGTTCATTTTAGTAAACACTAAATCTTCAGAAAGAAATTCTTTATTTCTTGTTTTTATTGTTTCAAGTAACAATGCTAGTCGTGACATTTTTTTTAATTTAAAAATGCGAACGATGTTAGTTTTGGTATTTTTAATCTCTTTGCTAACAGAACTGTAAGCGTCCTCAAAACGTATCCATCCTTTATCTAATTCAATATGTTTCCACTTCAAAGCAAAAGCTTCACCCGGTCTGCAACCAGTGAGAAACAAGAACTCGATTAATTCTGCCATTTGTCTAAATGATTTTTTTTCGGACGAATAGAATGAATTAATTATTAAATCTCTTTCTTCAATTTTGTACGCTCTATTGTCCTCCTCTTCCTGCAATTGTTTTAATTTTGTGGGTGGCTTATAAAATTTCTTAATTTCTACAAAATAATCTTTTTTTATTGAGCCATCGTTTATACCTCTTTGCGACATAGAACTTAAAGCACTAAATAGCTTACCAATAGAATCAGAATTGGTACGCCTAGCACACAAGTCATCTATTATTGTTTGTGCTAACTCTGCGGTTAGTGGTTTGTCAAAATAACTAGCTAATAAATAACCAAAGTTTTGTTTATATCTTCCTAATAATGTAGCGGTTGATATTTGCTTTGTATTCACTTTCCAATCTACATATTCTTCCCAAAGTTCCCTAAGCGTGGGGAGTATCAAGCTACCTGGAAGTTCTATAATATTGCTTTTGAGTTCAAGGTATTTATTAAGGCTAGGGTCAAAGTTAGTACCATTTTGATAATCAATGTCCTCTTGTATCCGTCTAACAATCCCGTTCGCCCATTTCCTGTTTTCGTCTGAATCGTGTCTACCTAAGCCTATATATTTTTGTTTCTTTCCGTAAAACTGTTGGGAAACACGGCTACTGAATTGCAATCTCAAGGAACCTTTATCGGTTCCCAGTCTTATATCTGCTTGTTGGCTAGATTCTTGCTTGCTATACACGATAGTAATTTTCTAGTAATCGGCGATAGTAAGCATTATAATCCATAACTCGTAGTGCTTAAAGATGTTTGTGCAAAATCCGAGTTAGGATTGAGCATAGCAATTATGATCTATAACGGAATATTAATCCTATCGAAAAACGATATGCGTCTTTAAACTAAGCCGTTAAATTATATTTTCAATTGCCTCTGCTTGGAAATGATGAGTATCATCAAGGCTCCAGCTTTGGATTTCTCCAGCTTTACCGTTTTGGACGGAAACTATTATATACGAGTATCCCTGCCAAGCATATAGGCGATCGCATTCTGAAGGGATAGCAGGGTGATCTGGATGGGAGTGGAAAATGCCGATAATATTCAGTGAGCGATCGCGTGCTTCCTTTTGTGTTTTTAGCATAATTTCGGGTGCGATCGTATATTGCCGTCTTTTACTTTCTGTTGTGCGTTCCCCTGGAAACTCAGCCGCTGCTTCTGTATTCCAGACATTTTCTGTTGGCATGACTTGTACCACAGTTTTGCCCTCATTAGCCACATAGCCTAAAATTAAACCGCAACACTCCTCTGGGTAAGTGCTTTCTGCATGGCTGCTGATAGTTTGTAAGTGTTGTTGACTAAATCGGATCATGTCTGCGTTTATAATTCTAGGAACCTTTAACGATTCTCCCTTAGACAGAATATATTGACACGCGATCGCTTTGTCACTCAAACACCCTACTATTACAACGTGGCGTAAAAGTGTATTGCATCCATTGACGCATAGCAGCTTACCGTAGGGGTATGAAAACCACTGTTCCGTCTGAATGTGAAGAAGACACAAAGCTCATTACTGACACAGACATTTCTTAGGAAATCGTGTAAAGAGTATGCAAAGATGTTTCATGAAGTATAGACATCTAAGTAAATATTCAGTATTTAGTAAGTATCAAGCTATTTAGATGTTCCCTATTTTCAAACTAAACACCCACGAGTCATAACCCATAACAAGTACACAAAAATTCATTTCCTCATATTTGTAAACTGTTCCTTATTTTTAATCTAGTTAGGATTAACGCACTGACAAAAAACCAAACTTTAGAATGTAAGTTTTAGGGATTCAAGCTGAATTTTTCAATGTTTTTTCAGCAATGCCTGGGTTTGCTACAGCTATGCTGCCTGAAAAAAATGATTGAAGAAAGCCTGAGTAAACCTATTTGTATTATTCTCAGTATGGTGAATTTGTAGAGTTCGTAAAACTTAGATAATCCTAAATAGTTAGAAGTTAGATAACTATCACTTACAAATTAACCCACAGTGTTAATCTTTGGGAAAATTTTTTGTGGCTCAAGGGTGACATAAAGTAAGCCAAAACAGCCAAATTTTGGTTAATTCTTTCTGCTCTAAGACAGCAATAACTTCCAGCTGAGAACTTATCATTTACTGAAAAAATTGATCTAGGTAAAAATTATGACAAATATCATTGGAACCAATGGTAATGATTCCCTAACAGGCAGCAACTTCGCGGACATAATCAGTGGTAAAGGCGGTAATGATACTCTCATTGGTGGTGGGGGCAATGATTCCCTTGATGGTGGTACTGGTAACGATCTGCTATGGGGTGATGGTGGCAATGATACTCTCATTGGTGGTGGGGGCAATAATACCCTCAACGGTGGCGTTGGTGACGATTATTTAAATGTTGACTATTCAACAGGAAATAACCTACTGCATGGAGGTAATGGCAATGATTATCTCTCCGCTTTAGGTGAGTACGATGTAGTTTCTGGTAATAACACCCTCAAGGGTGGTGCTGGTAACGATACCTTGGATGCTGCCAGTTCAACAGGCGATAATTTGCTGGATGGTGGTGATGGCAATGATTATCTCTCTATCTCCACTGGCTACTACGACCTTGAAACCACTGGTAATAATACTCTCAAGGGTGGCGCTGGTAAAGATACCTTGGGTGCTGCCGGTTCAACAGGCGATAATTTGCTAAATGGTGACGATGGTAATGATTATCTCTTTGCGGATCTTTCCTCTGGTAATAACACCCTCAACGGTGGTGCTGGTAACGATACTTTGACTGCTGAAATTTCATCAGGCAATAATCTGCTCAATGGTGGCGATGGTAATGATTATCTTTCCGCCTCTGGCTTCGAGGGCTACAGGTATTCTAATAGCTCTGGACATAACACCCTCAACGGTGGCGCTGGTGACGATACGTTAAATGTTAACTATTCACGTGGTGCTAATCTGCTCAATGGTGGCGATGGCAATGATTATCTTTCTGCCTCTGGCTACGGCTACGGCTGGGGAGGAATTGATTTTGTCACCTCTGGCAATAATACACTCAATGGTGGCGCTGGTAAAGATACCTTGAATGTTGACTATTCAACAGGCGATAACCTACTGAATGGAGGTAGTGGTAATGATTATCTCTCAGCTTCCGGCTACGAATACGACGAATACAGCCAACAATATCGTAGGGCATCTGGAAATAACATCCTCAAAGGTGATGCTGGTAATGATACCTTAACTGTTGACTATTCAACAGGTAATAACACTCTCAAAGGTTGTACTGGTAACGATTCTTTGAGTGCTGCCAGTTCAACAGGCGATAATTTGCTAGATGG
>JBGTMK010000779.1:0-4959 GCA_041743605.1 Nostoc sp. | reverse complement strand
CAAATCCGGTTGGCATTACTCGAACCTTGCACCTAGATGTATTAAATCTTACTCTACCTCGGTTAGTGCCACTTTGTTTCTAACTTGATTGCTAATCAGACAAGTCCGCTTGTCAATAGGGTTTGAGACGCGCTGACCCTGTATGTAGAATCACACTACGATATCAACAAACTTAATGACGAGCTAGTGCAAATTTATCAACAAGTACTGAGAAATGATATATATACTCAGGAGGCAACCCTAGCTTTAACATCAGCGATCAAGTAAACCTACGGAAATCAATTCGCAGCATTGAAACAAAAATGCGTGTCCTTGGTCACTCATAACTACATTAATTGAAAGCGAGATTACATTATGAACTTATCAGCGATCGCCACCCCAGAAGTTACAATTGTTGTTGTTCCACGGGAACGTTTCAGCCACACTCGTGAATCCCTGGAAAGCATCTACGAGCATACTGAATATCCTTTTAAATTAATTTACGTAGACGGTGGTTCTCCTCGTCATATTAAAGAGTATTTAAGAGAGCAAGCAAAGCAAAAACAATTTCAGTTGATTCGCACCGATTATTATCTATCCCCAAACCGCGCCAGAAACGTTGGTTTGTCTGAAGTTACGAGCAAATATGTTGTTTTCATTGACAACGATGTGGTAGTTACCTCTGGCTGGCTCAAGCCTTTGGTACAGTGTGCAGAAGAAACAGGAGCCACCGTAGTTAGTCCCCTCATCTGTCAAGGTCAATCTCTACACGAAGAAGTGCATTGTGCAGGTGGAGAAGCTGGGGTGAAAGTGGAAACTAAAGACGAAACAACAAGACGGCGGATAATCGAAAAGATTTATAAACAAGGTCGGCAAGTAGCAGATGTCCGACCCCATCTGCAACGGCAAAAAACTGGGCTAGCAGAGTTCCACTGCATGATGGTACGCACAGAGATATTTCAGCAAATTGGTCTGCTAGATGAAGCACTGCTAAACACCAAAGAACACGTTGACTTGTGCATCCTAGTATCTGAACTTGGTGGTACAGTCTACCTCGAACCTGAATCTGTGATGACTTACATCACGGGACAACCACTGGAATTAACAGACATGACTTATTACATGTTGCGTTGGAGTGATGCCTGGGAACTAGCAAGTCTGAAACGTCTGCGCGACAAGTGGAACCTCACAGAAGATGAATACTTTAAAAATAAATACAAACGGTTGGGATGGCGGCGAAATATGACAATCATCAATCCTCTTGCTAGTCAACTGCCTATCGGCAAATTTGGCTCACGGGTGGTTGGGAAAACCCTGCGTCTCATGGATAAAATAGTCAACCGTTATCTTACAGACCGCTATGCTCAAATACATTTATCAAATCTGCAAAACCAAGCCTCAAAAAATCTAGAGACATCTGCTGCAAATACAGCATTGTTGCGTGGCTCATAGTAGCTCTGGCTTGTAAAAAATTCTCATTAACCAAGCACAGTTTTGATTAAGCTTTCTGGAGAGGTAAAATTTCCTTCTACAGAAAGCTTCCTGAATCAACACCGACTACGCCAAAAAAACATCCTTTTTATGAGTGCGTTTGGCAAAAGACACACCTATCCATAACATCTGGGCAAAAGAAGGAAAATTTTTACCTACTCAAGAGCCGCAATTCAGGATGAGTGCAAAATATCAAATCCATCTGATCTCTAGAACAGTGCCAGAGTTGAGCAAATATCCTTGCAACCCTGACGACAGATATTTTGGTATTCTCAGAGCGATCGCCATCAAATTTGCTCGCAATCCATTGTATCCTTACAAGAAAGCTGCGAACAAATTGCGATGGAAATTATCACTCTTAGTTAATAAGAAGAATGAAAAATTATGCAGCAAAATGAGGATTAACGATGCTACCTGAGGTAATTTATACGGCTGAAAGTCTGCTGAGGCATCCTCTACGATTGTTCCAACAAATGTGGCTAGACTTGCTAGCTTCTCGAGAGCTTGCATGGCGACTGATGGTGCGGGATATTAGCGCCCAGTATCGTCAATCGTTTTTAGGAATAATCTGGGCTTTTTTACCGCCAATTGTCATGGCTGCTAGTTTTACTCTTGCCAATGATGCTAATGTCATTAATGTTGGCGTAACAGATATACCTTATCCTGCTTATGTCATGTTCAGTACCGCATTGTGGCAAATATTTGTCGAGGCTTTAAATGGCCCAGTACAAGCTGTGATATTGGCAAAACCCATGTTAGCTAGAGTTAACTTTCCCAGAGAAGCACTGATTTTGGCAAAGGTGGGTGAAGTATTTTTTAACTTTGCCATCAAGCTGATTTTAATAGTGGCATTATTTATCTGGTTTCGTATTCCCATAACTTGGACAGTGATTTTAACTCCAGTGCCATTGATTAATTTAGTTTTACTGGGAACATTCATCGGCATTTTATTAGCTCCCCTGGGCGTACTGTATCAAGATATATCCAAAGGGCTAACTATGATTACAGGCTTTTGGCTGTTCCTGACTCCGGTAGTTTATCCAATTCCTAGAGATGGAGTCTTTGGGTTTTTAGTAAACCTTAATCCTGTCACCCCTTTATTAGTAACCACACGAGAGTTAGCTACAACAGGTGTGGTATCAGACCCTTATCGTTTTTGGGTCGTAAGTGGAATTAGTTTAATAGGCTTGCTACTAACTTGGGTAGCTTTCCGTCTTGCTATGCCTTTTGTGGTTGAGAGAGTTAGTTCTTAATGATGACTAATTTAATAGAACAAGCAATTTCCGTTCAGTCAGAAGATACTGAAGTACTTATTTCAGTTGATAACGTTTCTAAAAAATTTTGTAGAGATTTAAAACAGTCTTTATTTTATGGTGTTCAAGATATTGCTACAGAGTTAATCGGGGGCAATAGAAAAGGTGACACATTGCGTTCAAAAGAATTTTGGGCACTTAAAGATGTCAGCTTTCAACTGAGGCGAGGAGAAGCGTTAGGGTTAATTGGTTCAAATGGTGCTGGGAAAAGTACGCTGCTACGAATCATTAGTGGTTTGATCAAACCTGACACTGGCAGTTTGAAGGTGAGAGGTAGGCTAGCTCCATTAATTGCACTGGGAGCAGGGTTTAATCCCATTTTGTCAGGGCGAGAAAATATTTATGCAAATATGTCAATTCTGGGTCTATCCACCAAAGAAATAGAAGAAAGATTTCAAGATGTGATAGATTTTTCTGGAATTGAAGATGCAATTGATTCGCCAGTACAAACTTATAGTTCTGGGATGGCAGCTAGGCTGGGATTTGCTTGTGCAGTTCACATAGAACCAGATATTTTGTTGATTGATGAAGTACTGGCTGTTGGGGATATAAGTTTTAGAATGAAATGTTATCAGAAACTAGCAAAACTCCGAGAAGCCGGGACAGCTTTTATCCTAGTTGCTCATAATCCCCATGTGATCTTAAATGTATGTGAATCTTCTGTTTATCTTGCTAAAGGTAAATTAATTAAATCTGGTGAAACAGAAGTAGTTGTTCGTAAATACGAAGAGGATTTATCTTTAGGTGGCACAGATGCACCTGTAGGCATGGTCTTATTGCCAGAAAAACATCAGAGTAAAAGTTTGGGTCTGGATATTGTCTCTCTTTGCTTTAAGGATGAACAAGGGAATATACTTGCAGCTCCGCTTTCTGGTGAACCAGCTTATTTATGTGTAGAGTGCAATGCACACCAAAAAATTGAAGCTGCGAATTTAGGTGTATTAATCTCAGCTTTATCTGGACAAAATGAGCGGATTTTGTATATAACCTCTGCTAGTGACAATGAACCTCTAAAAATACTGCCGGGAAAAGTTGAAATCCAGATGCGGATGCCTTATTGTTGCTTATTACCAGGTTTATACAACTCCAAAATATACGTTAAAGAAGGCGTATGTACATTTGATATGGTGGAATCTTTTAGATTTGCTGTTAAGTCCAGCAAAGTTAGTAGTCAATGTTTGTTTTATCAACCCCGGACGTGGAAAGTTATTAATAAGTAAGCATATTTTCAATCAGAGCAACTTTCTTTGAAAAAGAAGTCAGAATCGATTAGTAGGGGATTCAAAGAAAGTTAGCAATAATTCCATCCTAACAAAAGTGTGGGAGCAATCGCTGTTCGCCGATTTAGTTATAAGGCAATACGCTTGGGTTAAGGATTATTGGTGTAGGTAATTGGTCTTTGAAGACGCGATAAATCGCGTCTCTACATGAGGGTTTTGCGCTTATCTGAACTGTATTGAGTTATTAGTACCAATGCCTAATGACCTTTTCCAAGTTTTGTTCATAATTAATCTATTACAGCTATTTTCAGGTAAATAGACCACGCGGTAGGGGCACAGCATTGCTGTGCCCCTACGACAGATGTGTTTCAAATACATTAAAACTGCTGTAAGTTACGAGAATAAGTTTCAATTTAGTGATGATGAACGTTGCCCCCGCCATTGTAGTACTAGGTCAAAATAGCGTGACAGTTGCACGCACAATAATTAGCATCCTACCAGGGGCAACGCTATACGGTCTAGCGGATCGCACAGATGGAGTTGATGTCACTTTCACAAATTTTGGTGAAACATTGCGCGAGTTATTTGTCCAGGGAAGACCGCTGATTGGCATTTGTGCCGCTGGTATTTTAATTAGGACGCTAGCTCCGGTACTCTTAGACAAACGACAGGAACCACCAGTGCTAGCTGTGGCTGAAGATGGTAGTGCTGTTGTTCCCCTATTGGGCGGACTTGGTGGGGTAAACGATTTAGCACGCAGGATTGCCGAAGCCCTTGATGTCAAACCTGCAATTACGACTACAGGCTATTTACGTTTGGGCACAACCCTGTTGTCTCCTCCCTCTGGATACCATTTAGCGAACCCAGACGATGCAAAGAAATTTATCTCAGATTTGCTAGCTGGGGCAGAAGTCAAGCTAGAAGGAATAGCACCTTGGTTAAGGGATAGCAAACTG
>JBGTMK010000778.1:0-3636 GCA_041743605.1 Nostoc sp. | reverse complement strand
GCCAGAGGATGAAAGCCTACGCCCAGTATTACAGCATTTCTTGACTCAAAAACGCGGTATAACAAACTTCCTTGTACACCCATTACAGCAGCAGGGGTTGGGTTACATAGACCAGCACCGAAATGTTGTCTTTATCAAGCGGGATTTAAACGGTGAAAAGTCAGGCGCACTGGTTTGGGACACCCATCGGCTTGACAATCGTTGTACGGAGTACCCCAAAAACAGCGATCGCTCTCCTGGGTGGTTTCATCTGAAATTGGGTGGAGAGGCAGACGATAAAATCGAGAGAGTATTCTTGTGTGACTCCCCCATTGATGCGCTGACAATGGCAGAGATTGACAGAGAGGGACACAAGGGACAACCACCAGTTAGAACAATGTACATGGCAGTGGATGACCCGGATAACTTGCCAGTAGAATTCCTCAGAAATATCAACAGAATTGGGCTGGCATTTAATAATGATGATCTGGGCAATGAAGCGGCCCAAGTCGTTCAGGAAATGCTGCCCCAGGCTAAAAGAATTGCACCTAGTGGGCGAACTTGGAATGAAATTCTTATTGAACAGCAGCAGCAGCAAGAGGAACTGGAGCAAAAGCAACGCTCTAGGGGTTTTAGTCGATAATTTCATGTTGAACCGACGAACTCGTGACCGCTACGCTCTCGGAGTCGGTGGCTCTTACGGGCAGAAAGATTACTGGTGGGGCTAACTAGACCCTCATGCCCGCAAGAGCCACTCCGCTAACGCCGACTCCGAGCCACGAGTTCTTAAAACCTCGAAAGAAAAACTCCATAGAAGAGGCTGACTACACTAATGTTCTAAAATTCAAAATGAGTCCAAAAATTACCTCGAATTTACTTATTTTAGCCACTCAATTTGTCTGAATTCATTAATGACTCAAATTCAAGCTGTGTCAACCGAGGAATTTGTACGCTAATAATTTGATTACATACATCCACACACTCATTACAAATATAAATAGAGACATTTCCCTGTGGTGGCCCTGCTATCAAAAGATTAACCTGTTCACTGCTTTTGTTACAAAATGAACAGCAAAGTTCTGGCTTAATTTGTGTATTTGTGTTAGTAGCCATTGTCTTAGACTCCTTAAATGAAATAGGTTGAATCTTCGCTCTTATAGGTAGCAAACGCTGTCTGAGTTGATGGCGAGCTTTGTGTAAACGCCCCTTGACTGCACCGACTGAAATATTTAAGCGAACTGCTACTTCTTGTAGACTGAGTTGTTCGTCATAGAACAGCAAAGTTGCTTGACGATTATTGTCAGATAGAGAATCGATTGCTTCTAGTAAAGCAGTGCGGAGTTCTTTCTGTTCTGCCACTTGCTCAGGAGCGGGTGAATTCTCATCAATTAATAATGGCGTATCAGCTAAATCTCCCAGCATTGCTTCTATGGAAAACACGATCACCTTTCGACGGCGCAATTCGTTGCGGCAAATATTCAGCACAATGCCATATAGCCAACTTTTAAAGCGCTCTGGCTGATGAAGTTTCTCCAATGAAAGATAAGCTTGCAACATGGCATCTTGTACAAGATCATCGGCTAAATCTTTATTGCGGAGCATTCGCTCTGCAATGCGTTGCGCCATCGGCTGATAACGTAACACAAGCCGACCAAATGCAGCTTTATCTCCCTGTCGTGCTAAAGAAATTAATTCTGGATCACTTTGCTCTGACACATCTGGCTTGCTGAACAACTCTACTTAATAGTGGCAGAGTCAACAGCAAAGGTTACTTGTAACGACAAGCCTGGGTAAAATGGTGAAAAATTACTAAAACTGTTTTGATCTCAAATATACAAAAGCAGGGCAACAGCCTTGAACGCAAATGAGTTATTTATCTATATAACTAGGAGCAAGTAAGAAAACAAATTAAGAAAAATTTGATTACTTCGGTCAATAGCCTTATTTATTAGGAGTTTCACCCGCCATTACTGTGCAACTTCCTTGCTCGGTCGAAGATGCGGCGTGATCACTGTGATGTCGTTTTTTGAGGGTATCATGACATTTCTTTACCACTGTCTACACCAGAAGAATTAAATTAACATAAACGATGTCGAAGTCTCTGTGTATATACATTTGAGAGTATTTTTACGTGTTCTGGGTCTAAGTCCCACTAGCATCAATCAATACAGACAAAGCATTTCTGGCATATTGCGCTCCAATTGGATTTCCCTCAATCGTTGCCATTAAACTAGCTCCCCCAATTAAAAGCAAATACTGCTGTGAAAATGATGCAGGGTCGTGTACACCTGCTTCCGATGCTAACTGCATGATGTAAGTACGGATAGCTTCTCTCAAATTAACTGAGACTTGATGAGCTGGATGAGAAGCATCAGCGATTTCTAAGACCGCATTGATAAATGGACAACCCCGGAAGTCAGGGAGAGCGTACCAACCCTGGAGAACATCAAAGGTTGCCAGTAACCGCTCTTTAGGAGTGTTCCCTGTATCTGCAACTGCATCTTCAAACCAACGTAACCATTGAGCAGCGCGATATTTCATCACTTCTTCAATCAGTTGGTCTTTTGAAGAAAACCATCGGTACAGAGTTCGCTTTGCCACACCAGACGCGGCAATGACTTCATTAATTCCCACATATTGAATTCCCTTCCGATAAAACAGTTCAGAAGCAGTTTCTAAAATTTGTTGACGTGCAGCACTTGATTCAGTAGTCATAAATTTTGGTAGACAACTTTGTCTACATAGAGGTATACTAGCACCTGTTTTTAGTAGACAAGGTTGTCTACTTGAGAATTAATTGGAGAGTAAAGCAATGGAATTTACAATTTACACAATTGAGACTGCGCCAGAAGCCTCGAAGGAAGCTCTTATCCATGCAAAGGAGACATTTGGTTTGATTCCAAATTTAGAGGGGATTCTGGCCGAAGCTCCCGCAGCCTTGAAGGGAGGTATGGCATTGTGGAATTTATTTGAAACAACCAGTTTTACGCCTATCGAACAACAGGTCATCTATCTTACTGCTAATTACGAACATGACTGTGGCTACTGCATGGCAGCTCATTCAGGTTTAGCAAAAATAATTGGGATGACTCATGAAGACATTGAGGCTATACGTCACGGTCAACCTCTTACAGATGAGAAGTTACAAGCGTTGCGGCTATTCACTAAGCAGATGATTGAGGCGCGAGGTTGGGTGAATGAGCCAAAAATCGAAGAGTTTCTAGCAGCAGGTTACACAAAGCAGCAGGTTTTGGAAGTCATTTTAGGAATTGCTGTGAAAATTATCCACAACTACACTAACCACATTGCTAAAACTCCTTTAGATAAGGCTTTTCAACCTTATGTTTGGTCAAAACCTGCGGTAGTTTCTTAATCAGAGCAGATTTTTGAAGCACAATTGCAACATAAATGTATTATAAATTCTCAATAATTTTGAAGTTATTGAGAATGAATCCAGCGCTCAAAATTTGCTGTAAGTCATATTCAGTGAGCATTACACCAGAATTTTTCGATAAATGTCTTATGCCCAACTGGTAGCAGTAGGGCTACTGTATAGCTACCAGTTGGGGAATCATCAAATTTTCTTTCAACTCGCTTTTTTACTGCTCAACTGGTAGCTGTGTGTCACCAGTTGAGCTACCCAACAGCTACCACTTG